>JAJVIP010000002.1:39355-339355 GCA_022072025.1 Elusimicrobiota bacterium | reverse complement strand
GACGGGACAGCCGGGGCCATGGATCAAACGAATCTTTGAGGGAATCATTTCATCAAGGCTGAATTTGACGATGCTGTGAGTTTGTCCGCCGCAGACTTCCATGAGATTCCAGGGTTTCGTCGTTATCCGACGGATCTCATGGGCCAATGTCAAAACGGCGGCGGCCCCCCGGTATTCATCCAAATACTTCAAGTTCCCTCCCGCTCGTTGAGTTCGCCCAATTCGTCCATTTGCTTTAAGTATTCGAACACGCGCGCGGCTTCGACGGGGTCCACCGTGCTGATCGCAAATCCGACATGGACAATCACATAATCGCCTTCTTGAGCTTCCGGAACATAGGCCAGGTTGACCTCTTTGATAATCCCACCAAAATCCACGCGTCCCGTTCGTCCCAGCAAAGAGGCTCTCTCCCTCACCTCAACAATTTTCCCCGGAATCGCTAAACACATAGCGCGTCTTCGCCGCAACCAAAGTGGGCGTCGCCCCGGCACGCTTCTTGGCCGTACCGATTCATTGATTTGCATAATGCCGGTACGTACCGACCAAGATCATTGTGGAACGGTACGGGGCCCAGGTTTTGTTTTTTTAAACCGTATTGGATTAAATTCTGAGAAAAATACAACACCTGGGCCCCGGCCAAACGACATGCCGGGGCGACGATGATCACCTGTTTTCTTTGCAAATTAACATGTAATTGAGATTTCATACTAAACTGTCATGCCTAAACCGGACATTAGCTTGGCGGCGATGGCGGCTTGGCCGATGGAGAGTCCGCCATCATTGGGGGGGATCCGGCTTGGCCAATAAACGTCATACCCTTCTCCTTGCAAACAATCACTCGCCTGCTCTAACAACAAACCATTTTGAAAACATCCACCGGACAAAACCACACGCTTTTCACCCACGTGCTTCGCCACCTCAAGAATTATTTTCGCGAGCGTTTGATGAAACCGCCTGGATAGGACGCCCACCGGTCGCCCGTCTTTTAAATCACTTAATATATTTAAGACCAGAGGCTCCCAGTCGACCTCGTATAACCCCTCTTTTCCTTTGTTAAGCAGAAAGGGATAGGGTTCAGCGAGTTGGTGCATGGCCACAGACTCCAAGGCCAAGGCGGCTTGCCCCTCAAAAGAACATTTGTGACGAAGATTGACGATGGAAGCCACGGCGTCGAAAAGCCGGCCCACGCTGGAGGTTTGAGGCGAGTTCACCCGCCCCATTAACAAAGACACCAACGTTCGCCATTCCGTTTGCGAAAAAACATGGGGTCCCATGAGTTCTCTTTTTGCCAAAACTTCCCGACCGAAGATCTCATACAAAACGCCCAAGGCCGCGCGCCTTGGTTCATGAACCGCTTGTTCCCCACCGGGCAAACGAAATCTTCGAAAGAAACCCACGCGTTCATAACCACTTCTGGTGGCGCAAAGAAATTCACCTCCCCAGAGGGAGCCATCCCCTCCATGGCCGGAACCATCCCATGAAACTCCAAGCACAGGACCCTCCAATCGATGTTCGGCCATACACGACACAATGTGAGTGTGATGATGCTGAACTTTGATGACCGGAATATTCATTTGTTCGGCCTGATGAGTGGAAAGATAGTCCGGATGACTGTCACAGACCACCACCTGGGGATTGAATTGATAGAGATCAAAAAATAATTTTTGTGTTTTCTGGAAGTTTTTTAAAGCCGGTTCAGAATCCAAATCCCCCAGGTGTTGACTGGCCACGATTGAATGCCCCACCATCAGGGCCAACGTATTTTTGAGATGCCCCCCCACCGCCAAGAGAGCAGGCCCCTCTTTTTCCAACGGAATTTTCAATGGCGCGTACCCGCGGGCTCCCCGCAACACCTGAACACGCCCCATGACCACTTTGGCCACAGAGTCGTCCATCGCTTGGACGATGCCTCGATTGTGAACCAGAAAAAAATCAGCAACATCCTTCAACCGCGTCAGCGCCTCATGCTCATCGGTACAAATCGGTTCTTCAGACAAGTTCCCGCTCGTGGCCACAACCGGAACCCCCAACGCCTTGAGCAAAAGGACATGTAACGGCGTGGTGGGAAGCAGGGCGCCCAACCAAGGATTCTCTGGAGCCAAAATCGATGGCAAGGCCCATCGTTTCCTCTTCACGAGCACGATGGGCGAAGTCGCTGAAAGGAACAAACGTTTTTCTTCCAATGAAACTTCACACTCTTCCGTCAAAGACGTCAACTCCGGAAACATCACGGCGAACGGCTTTTCGGGTCGATGTTTCCTCGCTCGAAGTTTTTGGATCGCGTGGGTGTTCGTGGCGTCCACCATCAATTGAAAACCGCCCAAACCTTTGACCGCGACAATGTGGCCCTCCTGAATGGCTCTCGCGGCCTCCAGCAACGCCGATTCGCGTGAACGGATAGAGCGACCGTTTCCATCCCACAGCTCAAGATGGGGACCGCAGGCGGCACAGGCGATGGGTTGCGCGTGAAACCGGCGATCGGCCGGATCCTGGTATTCCTGCCGGCACTCTGCGCACAGTGGGAATCGTTTCATCGTGGTGTGGTTCCGGTCATACGGGAGCGACTCCACAAGGGAAAACCGCGGACCGCAGGAAGCGCAATTGGTAAAGGGATAACGATATCGGCGCTGCTTGGGATCGAGAACTTCTTCGCGACAGAGGGCGCAAGTCGCAAGATCCGGTACCACCCAAACAGTTTTGGCCCCCCCTTCCTCGCTCGGTCGAATCTCAAAAGAAGAAAAACCTTTTGGAGAACAATCCACACTATCCAAGGTTTGGATTTCAGCGCTGGCGGGACAATCCTGGCGGACACGCTGAACAAAAATGTCAATACGATTCGCCTCTCCTTCCACTTCTATCACCAATCCCTCAGATGAATTTTGAACCCCTCCCAAAAGGTCCAACTCACGGGCCAATCGGAAAACAAACGGACGGAAGCCCACTCCTTGAACCGCGCCGCGAATGGAGATCCGCCGCGCTTTCCGGCCTGTGGTCAATGTCTCAAGAAGCGGCAACCGTTTCTCCGTCCTGGCTTTCTATTTCAATGCTTTGCAGCAGGATATCTTGCGCGTGGGGATCTTTGGTGTCTTTGGATTCATCAATGAGAAGTTGGGAGGCTTCGCAAATGGTTCCGCGGGCGCCCTGTTCAAAATGTTCTCGAAAATGATCCGCTGAAATGTGAGAAAAAGCGCCCAACTTGACCTGAACTTTCACCACCCGTTTGGCCTGATGTTCCGACGCCAACTCACCGATTTTTCTAAAAAGACCCGATATCAGAGACATTTCATGCATGTTGAATCTTCCTCCTGGCGAGACTGTTCCCGCGAATTTCCTGAACCAGCTTGTTCGCTACACGTGTCCCTGCTTCTTTAGCGGCCTTCGAAAGGCCGTCCCCCACATCAAAACGAGCCCCTTCGATCCCATACACCGTAAATCGGACCGGCAGCTTTCCCAATGCTCGCGCCATTTCAACCGCTTCGGCAAGGCCCATATCATGAGTGGAACATCGGAAAAATCGGGTGGGAAGAGGGGTATGAGTTACATCGAGTTGAAAGATGTGCCCGGGTTCGGCTCCCGATGAAACCGCGTCAATCGCAATCACATGATCAAAACCGTTCCATTCCTCCATCAAAGAAAACCCGTTTCCCCGCGCCAGAACCACCTTTACACCAGGAATGTTCTTTTTACGGAATATTTGGCAGACATAATTTCCAACCCCATCATCCCCACAATCCTCATTTCCAATCCCAATGACCAAAACGCGTCTGAGTAACGTTTTGAGCTTATTTTTGCGAATTACTTTTCGAATCAAATTCCTCCCTACGCCGTACACAAGGTCGCGTTATAGTATGAAATCTCAATTTCATGTTAATTTGCAAAGAAAACAGGTGATCATCGTCGCCCCGGCATGTCGTTTGGCCGGGGCCCAGGTGTTGTATTTTTCTCGGAATTTATTCCAATACGGTTTAAAAAAAACCTGGGCCCCGTACCGTTCCACAATGATCTTGGTCGGTACGTACCGGCATTATGCAAATCAATGAATCGGTACGGCCAAGAAGCGTGCCGGGGCGACGTCTATTTTGTTTGCCACAAGGTCGCGCTGTGATTACAGGCGTCCTCACTCACGAATTACATCCAACTTCAAGAAGTGGGTGGAACAGGATATACACGGATCGTAATTGCGAACGGCCTGTTCACATTGCCATTGCAGTTTGTCGTTGGGAAGGTCAACGCGTGGAGCGACGAAATCCCACAAATCCTTTTCGATGGTTTTTTGGTTCACCGCGGTCGGCGGAACAATTTTTGCGTCCACAATGAGGCCCGCGTCGTTGATGGAGTACCGGTGATAGCAGATCCCGCGGGGCGCTTCGGTACAACCGTATCCCGTCCCCGCCTTGGGATGAACCTCCACGAAGGGTCGATCCGGCATTTGATATCGATCGATCAGTCGAACCGCTTCATCAAAGGCGTAGAGAATTTCGACCATGCGAACCATGATGCTTTTGAAGGGATTTTGGCAGGTGGATTCAAGCCCCGCCTCGCGGGCGGCTCCCTGAACAAAAGAAGGGAGGCGGTCAAAATTTAAACTGTAACGAGCCAAAGGCCCCACGTGACAGGGCCCGCGGCCCTTCATGATCGTGTGAAGCGCAGTGGAGCGTTCCACATGTTCCTCAACAAAATGACGGTCATATTCACGGATGGGAATATCGAGACCCTTGTTTGAAACCAGTTGACCTTCGATAATCGCGTATTCATCAGGATGCCGCATGGCCACAAATTCGTACTCTTGATCAAAATCAGGGTAAGTTAATGTGGCCAACCAATGAAGTGTTTGCAGGGCGGCGTCTCGTCCCCATTTCAAATCATCCAGCAAACCCTCCAATTCCTTTTTAAGGGGAACCTTGTAAAAACCTCCCACCCTCAGATTGATGGGATGAATTTCCCGCCCCCCCAGAAGACGCATGATGTTGTTGCCAATCTTTTTGATGCGAAGTCCGCGTTCCACAAGGGAAGCATGATCTTTGGCCATATGGATCGCGTCTTCGTATCCCAAGAAATCTGGCGCGTGCAACATAAACACATGCAGCGCGTGACTTTCAATCCATTCTCCGCAATAGATCAGACGACGGAGGTCCCGAATCGGACCGGTGACTTTCACGCCACAGGCTTGTTCCATGGCGTAAGAGGCGCCCAATTCATAGGCGATGGGACAGATCCCGCAGATGCGTGCGGTGATATCCGGCGCCTCGGTGAAATGCCGCCCTCTTAAAAATGCTTCAAAGAAACGCGGCGGCTCAAAAATTTTCAGAGCCACCTCGGAGACTTTTTGTCCTTTGATTTTGACCCTGAGAGAGCCTTCACCTTCGACACGCGCCAAGTAATTGACCTGAATGGTTTTTGTTTTATTTTTTTTCATGAAGAAAACTTTCTTTTTGGAAAGCCTCACTGCCCGCGTTGAAGGTTCGGTAGACGCGGACAAGGTCCGCCTCGCTTGCTCCCAATTTTTTCATTTGAGCGCTTAAAGAACGGGTGTGGGGTGTTTCTTTGGGCCCAAAACATCCATAACAACCGCGGTGATACGCCGGGCATATGGCGCCGCAGCCCGCTTGCGTGACGGGCCCCAAACAGGGTGTTCCATGAGCCACCATCACACACACAACACCACGCGCTTTGCATTCCATACACACACTGTGCGGGGACACATTGGGTTTGCGACCATTTAAAAAGGCATTGATCACCTCTAACAATTGTTCCTTGTTGATCGGGCAACCCCGCAATTCGAAATCAACATAGACGTGGTCAGAGATGGGGGTGGATTTTTCCAATGTGGAAATAAATTTTGGCGTGGCATAAACAATGGACATGAATTCTTTGACGTCCTTAAAATTTCTCAAGGCTTGGATGCCACCAGCGGTCGCGCAGGCGCCGATGGTCACAAGCGCGCGCGAGGACTTTCGAACCTCATGGATGCGCTTGACATCGTGCGCCGTGGTAATGGAGCCTTCAACCAAGGACAAATCGTAAGGGCCTTTCACAACTTTCCGCGAGGCCTCGGGGAAATATGCGATCTCTATATTGTTCGCGAGGGCCAACAATTCATCTTCACACTCAAGCAGGCTCAATTGACACCCGTCACAGGAAGCGAATTTCCAAACCGCCAATTTTGGTTTCCGAACCTTCGCCATATCAAACCTCACGCGCGTTGAACCAGGAGTGAATCCGGTCATAACGAAAAACGGGGCCGTCTTTACACACAAACGCGGGCCCCCACTGACAATGGCCACAGAAACCCACCGCGCATTTCATGTTGCGTTCCATGGAAAGATACAGTCGCTCTTTGGGCACACCACGCTTTTCAAGTTCTGAAATCGTAAATTTCATCATGATCTCAGGGCCACAAATCATGGCGATGGTTTGTTTTGGGTTCAACGGAGCCCGGGGTATTAAAGAGGTCACCACACCTACGGGCCCCTTCCATTTTCCCGCGGAACGGTCCACAGTGACCAACACATTCATTTTTGATTTCCATTTTTTTAAATCTGTTTGATAGAGGATGTCGGATGGGGTTCTCACCCCATAAAGCAACACGACCCGTCCAAACGCCTTTCGATTTTTCATGATTGAAAGCACCACAGGACGCAGTGGCGCCAATCCAATCCCCCCGGCCACAAGCAAGACATCTTTTCCTTGCGCCTCTTCAAGGGGCCAAAAAGATCCAAAGGGTCCGCGGATTCCCACCTGATCCATTTTTTTTAATTGACCCATGGCTTTGGTCACCGTCCCCACCACGCGGGTGGTATGAACCAATTTCTGAGGAAGGGCCGGATCCCCACAAATGGAAATGGGAATTTCTCCAACGCCAAACAGGTAAATCATATTGAACTGACCGGGACGAAAAGGCGAGAAGGCCCCCTCCCCGCCAAATTCCAAGGTCATTGTATCAATGGTTTCACGGCGGACCCGCTCGACTCTTAAAGGAACAGGAAGCATGGGGTTCGCGTTTTTCAAATGAACCGCCTTGTTTTCTCTTCACTTAATCCATAAACATCCAATAGTTGAAAACGCGCCCCCTCAAGTCGCCCAGCCAACGCATACGCCACCTTTTTAAATATTTCGTGTCCCAATTCATGATCCTTTTCGCATTCTTGCCGAATACGTTTCCCCTCCATGGCAAGAAGCCGTGTGGGAACTTGCGCCATCGCATCAAAACGCCATTGATAAGGAGGAACAATCCATGACCAACCCAACAGGTCCCCGTCATGAAGAGTTTGTATCTTATGAGGCCCATGCCTATCCGGATAAATCCCCACCGCAACGGACCCTCTCAGCACAATGTAAAAATGATCGGCGGCTTCATCTCGATGAAAAATGAATTGTCCCGATTGGAAATTAATTTCAAACGCGTTATTCAATAAAACATCCATCAACCGAGGGGTTAACTCTTTAAAAAATTCAACTTGGGGCAACAAGGCCTTCTTTTTTTGGGTGAGTTCCATATTTTTATCTCCTCAGCGGCTGTTCTTTTTTTCTCCTCTGATCGCGGCGACTTCCTGGGTGATATCAATCCCCACCGGGCACCACGTGATGCATCGCCCGCATCCCACGCAACCAGAACTTCCAAATTGATCAATCCAAGTGGCCAACTTGTGTGTCATCCATTGCCGGTATCGCGATTTGACGGATGGTCGCACCACTCCCGCCGCGGTATAGGAAAAACCTTGAGTGAAACAGGAATCCCATTTCCGCACCCGTTCAGCATGATCCCCCGTCAAATCCGTCACATCTTCGACCGTTGAACAAAAACAGGTGGGGCAGACCATCGTGCAATTGGCGCAACTTAAACACCGCTCCGCCACCTGATTCCAGCGCGCATGTTCGAGATTTTGATAAAGGAGATCTTTGATTCCTTGGGTATTCATGGTTCGCCCCATCTGTTGGGCGGTTTGCTCAACAATTTTTTCTCCCTTTTGGACCAGCTCTTCAGTCGCCCGAAAACATTCGATTTTGCTCATAAGCAAAGCCCCGCGTTCGGTGCCCATTTCAATCAAAAAGCGGTGATTTCCTTCCCCGATCATTTCTGTTAACGCCAAGTCAAAACCCGCGGTTGCTTTGGGCCCGGTGTTCATCGACACACAAAAACAGGTTTTTCCCGCTTGAGAACAGTTCACCGCCACAATAAAAACTCCATCCCGGCGGCTCTTGTAAATGGGATCAACAAAAGCGCCCCCCAAAAAAACCTGATCTTGGATCGCAAGGGCGTTTAACTCGCAGGCCCTCACTCCAATAAAAGCAAAACGCTGAAGATTTTCCGGTTCACTTTTGATGGCCAGGCCGGCTTCGTTTCTGTCTATTTGCATCAATGAAACGGTGGGCGGGAACAAATATTTCTTCCACGAATGGGGGCCCACCACGTAACCAAAAAGCGCTTTGTCATTTCGCTTTTTCAACCGGTAAGTGGCGGCCTCCTGTTCATCGGTCCATCCTTCCGGCAAGTCCGCCATCGATCCAATATTGTCATAAACAATCGCGCCATCACGGACGGTGGGGCCCAGGGTGGTATAGCCGTCTTTGGTCAATTCAGCGATCAAGCGATCGAGTTCCGTTTTTTCCATCACACACCGGTCCCCGACTTTCCAGGCGAGGACGTCTGTCATGGCTGTTCCATTTTGATCACACGACGCAAAATAGGAACAATGCTGTCCGGATTCAATGAAATCGAATCAATACCGGCTCGAACCAGGAATTCAGCAAAATCAGGATAGTCGCTCGGGGCTTGACCACAAATTCCCACTTTCCGATTCTTCTTGTGGGCTTTTTCGATCACCTCTCGAATCAAACTTTTAACGGCCTCATTGCGTTCGTCAAAAAGGTGCGCGAGCTCCATCGAATCCCGGTCCACCCCCAGCGTCAATTGGGTCAAATCATTGGACCCAATGGAGAAACCGTCAAACCGGTCAGCGAAGCCCTCCGCCAAAACAACGTTCGATGGAATCTCGCACATCACGTAAACCTCAAGACCATTTTCTCCCCGCTTGAGGCCGTTTTTGGCCATCTCGGCCAATACCTTGTCGGCCTCCTCCAAGGTCCGACAAAACGGGATCATCAAAAGAACATTGGTAAGGCCAACAGTGTCCCGAACCCGTTTTAGCGCCTGACACTCCAAGGAAAAACCCTCGCGATAACGATCATCGTAATATCTCGATGCGCCTCTAAAACCAATCATCGGGTTCTCTTCAATGGGTTCGAAATTTTTCCCACCGATCAAATTTGCATATTCATTGGTTTTGAAATCGCTCATCCGAACAATCACGGGATGGGGATACTGAGACGCCGCGATTTTGGAGATCCCTTGCGCCAAATGATCCACAAAGTAGTCGGACTTAAACCGAAACCCGCGCGTGATGTTTTGGATTTTTGTTTGATCCCGTTTGTTTTTGACGCGTTCAAAATGAACCAAGGCCATGGGATGAACTTTAATGAGATCGCTGATGATGAACTCCATTCGAGCCAATCCGACTCCTCTGGCGGGAAGGCGCCACCACCGGAAGGCGGCTTCGGGGCTTGCCATATTCATCATGATCTGTGTTTTTGTTATCGGCAACTTCTCCAAATCTACTTCGATCTCTTCAAAGGGCAACTTTCCTTTGTAGATAAAACCATTTTCTCCTTCGGCGCATGAAAGTGTGACAAGATCCCCGTTTTTCAATACCGCCGTCCCCGTCCCGGTTCCAACCAAAGCGGGTATTCCCAATTCACGGCTTACAATCGCCGCGTGAGAGGTGCGCCCCCCATGGTCGGTGACGATGCCGGCCGCTTTTTTCATTATCGAAACCCAATCGGGATCGGTATTGGTGGTCACAAGAATGGACCCAGACTCAAATCGGTCCAAATCTTTTGGATTTTTAATCACTTGCACTTTTCCAACCGCAATCATGTCGCCAATAGCCAACCCCTGAAGAAGCTTTTTCCCTTTCTCCTTGAGCGCGTATGTTTTGAAAACCCCTTTTTCCTTTTGAGACTGCACAGTTTCAGGCCGCGCTTGAACAACAAACAATTCATTTGTTTTCCCATCCTTGGCCCACTCCATATCCATCGGAGTTCCATAATGTTTCTCGATAGTTGTGGCCCACTTGGCCAGCGTTAAAATTTCATCGTCATTTAAAACAAAGGCGGCTTGTTCCTTTGCAGTCGTGGGCACAGTTTTTGTGGTTTTGTTTCCGCTTTGGGCGTAAACCATTTTCTGCTCTTTTCGACCGATAATTTTTTCAAGGATCGGAATCATTTTGTTGTTTTCCAAAAGCGGTTTAAAAACCACCACTTCATCAGGATCCACGCTTCCCTGAACAACAGTTTCGCCCAATCCCCAAGCCGCGTTGATGACCACCACATTGGGGAATCCGGTTTCCGTGTCAATTGAAAACATAACGCCTGATCCTGCCAGATCAGACCGAACCATCCGTTGAATCCCAATAGAGAGAGCCACTTTCATATGGTCAAACCCTTTTTCTTGTCGGTAGACAATGGCGCGATCGGTAAAAAGGGAGGCAAAACATCTCCGGCAAGCGTCAATCACCTGATCTTCACCTTTTATATTGAGAAAAGTTTCCTGTTGACCGGCAAAACTGGCATTGGGAAGATCTTCAGCCGTTGCGCTGCTTCGAACCGCGACCGCAACATTCTTTGAGGAAGTTTTCTCGCCCAAATCACGGTAAGCCGCTCGTATCTGGTCCGCCAATTCAGGAGGGAATTCAGACTCAAGGAAAAGTCGCCGAATCAGTCGACCCGCTTTTTGAACGGACTCTTTTTTATTCGGAATGCCGTTTACATGGAATTTAATCTGCTCCGTTAATTGATTGGCATCGAGGAAATCCCAATAGGCCTCAGAGGTGGTGGCGAATCCATCGGGGACACGAACGCCCTTTTCTTTTAAGGAACGAACCATCTCCCCCAACGAAGCGTTTTTCCCCCCGACCAAAGGAACATCATGAATCGTCAAGGTTTCAAACGTTCGAATATATTTTTTGTCGGGCATATTTACCCTCTCACGATCTCCACCGAACAACGGGCCCGCGCCGCGATGCCCATCGACACGCTTCCAAGTAAGAAACGATTCAACGGACTCAAGCCCCGAGCCCCCAAAAACAGGCAGTCTGCTTTCCACGTTTCCGCTTCGCTGATAAGAACGGACTTCGGATCTCCCTCTCTTACATAACCAGAAGCTTCCATTTGTTGACTCCGGAGTCGGCTCGCCAAAGACTCCACCATTTGATTCATGGATTGACGTTCCAATCCCGTTACCGTATCAACCATTCTCAGATTGGGAGGCACCATATGGGTCAAATAAAGAGAGAGATGGTGTTGAAGAACCGAAACGATGCGGACCTCGGATTTTAACGGCCATTCTCGTTGTTGAAGAACCGCCAACGCTTTTTCAGATCCAGTCGAACCGTCCACCCCGATGATCAGTCGAAAACCTTCATTTTGATTGGCGTTTAATGATTTTCTGGCCACACGCACAGAACAAGCCGCATGCATCAGCACCAATTGCGAAACACTTCCCAAATAAAGACCAACGGCGGAATGTCCATGGGCTCCGACAACAATCAAATCGGCTGACCAAGCTTCCGCTTTGTTGATCAGGGCCCAAGCGGGGGATTCTCCTGAGGACTCAGCCTGAACTTCCCACAGAGGAAAAAGAATTTTTAGTCGTTCCATCCCTTGCCTGGCCAATAAGAGGGCTTGTTTCCTTTCATTCTCTATGGACTCTCGGTGAGACGGACTCAAGGCGGCATATTCATTTTCAGTATAAGGCGGTATTACGACCTGAGTTGCGGTTAAAACAACCGCTTCCAACTTTTGGGGCAAACCCGCTCTTTTGAGGTCCTCCAGCGCTTCGTTTGAAGCCGGAGATCCATCGTATCCAATGAGCAACTTCATTTTTTCTTTCATGACATCCCTCCCCTTTATTAACCGGAATGATTCAGTTGAATCGTACCTAAAGGACCTGCACAAGACGCTGTCGCCCCGGCTATCAGTTTGGCCGGGGCCCAGGTTTTCACCAACGGTCAAAACCTGGATCCCGTACCGTTCCGCAATGATCTTGGTCGGTACGTACCGGCATTATGTAAATCAATGTATCGGTACGGCCAAACAGATTGCCGGGAAGACGAAGTTTCTATTTGAAAATTCCTTAACTAAACCACATTCTGGTTAATCCATTCGATCAATATTTCCGGTTATTTCTTTTTAGCCAACATTTCCATTTTGGGATTCAAATGCAACACCAACACGGGGCAGGGAGCCGTCCTCACAATCTTTTCACTGACATTGGGATGAGCCACTCGAGAAAGACCCCGCCGACCCCGTGTGGTCATAACAACCAAATCAATATTTTCTTTTTCACAAAGAATTTGAACGATTTTTGCCAAATCCCCTTCCACGCAGAGGGTCTTTGATATCAATTGAGGCGGGATAATCTTCTGCCATTTTTTCAATTTTTCTTTTGCTTCCCTGATTTGATCTTTCACGATGTTTTCAATGTCATACCCCACTTCAGGAACATAGGCGATCGGGTAGAGAACATTCAAAAGATAAATGGTTGACTTATTTTCTTCTTTCGCCAATTTAACGGCCCATTTTACCGCCAGTTCGGCTTCTTTGGAGAAGTCGACAGGAACCAAGATTTTTTTCAAACGCATCATATACCCCTCCTCATACACCACTCACATCCATTGTCGCTCTTAGAAACTAACAAAACAATTCATCTTCTATTATGAGGCCCATCATAATGAACAAAGAATTAAAAATGGGAGAATGCCGACGATCAAGCGGTCAAGGGAGGCGACCTATAACGTGACTCTTACGGACAACCCACTTCTACGCGCATTGCAGAGCCCCGAACCCTATGATCACCCGGTCGGCCCCTTTAAAATCGTTGAGACCCACATCTCATGGGTTATTCTCACAGGTCCTTTCGCCTACAAAATCAAGAAACCCGTCAATCTTGGCTTTCTTGATTTTTCGACCCTCGAAAAAAGACGATTTTATTGCGAAGAAGAAGTTCGAACCAACCGTCGTCTCTGCCCCGATCTTTATGTGGATGTGATTCCAATGACTGGAACGATCGATCATCCGATTCTTGGTGGAAACGGAACTCCATTCGAATATGCGGTCAAGATAAAGCAATTTGATGAAGACCTTCTCTGGGACCGCTTATTGGAAAAAGGAGAACTCAAGCCAGAGTTCTTGGATCAACTGGCCATCCTCATATCCGGGTTTCACCAAAGAGCTCCCGCCGCAGCCTCAGATCAATCGTACGGGATGCCGAACACATTCTGGAAAAGTGTAGAGATGACGTTTGAACACTTGAACCAATCGATTCAAAAATCAACCGACCGGGACCTTTTTGAACGCATTGTGAAATGGATGAAAGAAAAACACCAAAGCTTGGCCGCTCGAATGATTCAAAGACAAAAAGAAGGTTTTGTGCGAGAAGGGCATGGAGATCTTCACCTTAAGAACATCGCTCTCTTTTCAAAAGAAAATCCGGAAATTCTTGTTTTTGACGGGATCGAGTTTGATGAAAATCTCCGCTGGATTGATGTGATAAACGATATAGCGTTTCTCACCATGGATCTTAAACACCGCGGACACTCCAACCTCGCCTGGAGATTTTTGAACGCCTATCTTGAAATCACCGGCGATTATAAAGGCCTGGACCTGCTGCGCTTTTATGAGGTAAACAGAGCCTTGGTCCGCGCCAAAGTGTTAGCGATCCAAAGCAGGGAAGAGGGGAACCCCCAACTCCCTTCCCCATCAAGGGAATTCCTCCGACTGGCCGAACCCCAGGAAAAACCACCAAGACCGCGTTTGTACATTACCCATGGCGTTTCAGGTTCAGGAAAAACCACTATAACGAAGAAATTAATCGAAACTCTTCATGCTGTGCGAATCCGCTCAGACATCGAACGGAAACGTCTTTTCGGCATGTCCCCCCAGGCCACAAGCTCCATGGAGCTCAAGGAAACCCTGTATGGGCCCGACAGTCACAATCGAACCCATCGTCACCTGCGAGATTTGGCCCAACATATACTCAAGTGCGGCATCCCGGTTATCGTTGATGCGACTTTCTTAAAAAGAGAGGACAGAAAAAACTTCCAAGAATTGGCCCGCCAATGTCAGGTGGATTTCCAAATCCTCCATTTTCAGGTTGAGGAGAACACCTTACGCGATCGAATTCGGAGCCGCATGAAAGAGAATCTTGACGCCTCAGAAGCCGACCTTCAAGTTTTGGAGAATCAGATTAAAAATCAGGAAGAGCTGGAAGCAGAAGAGATCCTCCACACCATTGATGCTGCCTCTGTGAAATATTGATATGCGCCTTAATTAATACAAACGACATAATTGCTGTGACTTACACCAAATTCGTACCTAAAGGTACTGCAAAAGACGCTGTCGCCCCGGCAATTTTCTGGCCGGGGCCCAGGTTTTCCCCACGAAGAAAACCTGGGTCCCGGCCAAACTACATGCCGGGACGACGGCACTAAAATTTTTACTGTTGATAAACGGTAAAGGCTGTTCAACTGAATCATTCAGGTTAGACTTAAGCGCGGGGATGAAAGCGTTTGTGCGCTTCGATCAGGTGGGTTCGATCGACGTGGGTGTAGATTTGGGTGGTGCCGATATCGGCGTGGCCCAACAGTTCTTGCACGACTCGGAGGTCAGCGCCGCCTTGAAGAAGATGCGTGGCAAAGGAATGACGGAGCACATGCGCGCTGACGGGCCGGTTGAGGCCGGCCTTGATACCGGCTTTGTGGAGGTTCGTCCAGAAAGTGGATCGGCTCATTCGCCCCCCTTTTGAACTGGTGAAAAGATAATCATTTCCCCCGCCCACCAAAATTTTGGACCTTACTTGGTTGCGCAAAGCCAAATATCGGCTGAGGACATTTTGAGCGTAACGTCCCACCGGAACCAACCGCTCTTTTCCTCTTTTGCCCACCACGCGGGCATGCCCGGCCTCCAGATCAATTTGATGGTCCTTCATATCCGCCAACTCTGAAATTCGCATGCCGGTGGCATAGAGCAGTTCAAAGGCGGCCAAATATCGAAGGGTTCGTTCTTCTTTTATTTTGTTTTGTCTGGAGTCTGAGCGAGTCGTTGGCGATAAGGGTTCGGTGGGTGTTAAGAGTCGCTGAACATCGCTCACCTGCAACGTTTTGGGAAGGCGATAGGGTTTTTTGGGAAGAGGTATATTTTCGGCGGGATTTCTTGGGAGCAGGTTTTCAATCACAAGAAACCGAAAAAAATGTCGAAGCGCCTGCAAATACCGGGTGATGGAAGCCGCCCCTTTTCCTTTTTCTTGTTGGTCAAATAAAAAATCTGAAATATGGTTGGGTTTGACCTCCTCAAGGGAAATTGCGGCGGAGGCGAGAAAGGCTTGAAAAAGCTTCAGATCATGGCCATACGCGTCGAGCGCGTTTTGTGAGAGACCGCGCTCGACGCGAAGATAATCCAGCCAATTGTTAACGAGTTTCGGAAGGTCTATTTTTTACCTGTCGAAGCCACCGATTTTTTTGTTTCAGCGGCTTTGGCTTTCGCCGATTCAATGGCCTTTTCAACCTGGGTCGCTTTGTCGTCGGCTTCTTTCTTCTCGGCCGCGGCGAACTGCTGATGAATGGCTTGTTCAATCTCATTGGCCAATTTGGGGTTGGCTTTCAAGTAATCAGAGGCATTCTCACGGCCTTGCCCCAATTTTTCACCCTTGAACACATACCAAGCGCCTGATTTTTCGACCACCCCATTTTGAGCGCCCAGTTCAAGAAGCCCCGATTCGCGGGCAATTCCGCTGCCGAAATAAATATCGAATTCAGCTTGCCTGAAAGGCGGCGCCACTTTGTTCTTGACCACTTTGACCCGAACATGGTTTCCAACCACCACTTCGCCTTCTTTGATGGCCTCCACCCGTCGAATATCCAAACGAACGCTGGCATAAAACTTCAGCGCCAAGCCGCCTGGAGTGGTTTCAGGATTGCCATACATCACGCCAATTTTTTGACGCAATTGATTGATGAAAATAACCGTGGTTTTGGATTTGTTGAGAAGAGCCGTTAACTTGCGCAGAGCCTGAGACATCAGCCGAGCCTGAACTCCCACCGAGGCCTGCCCCATTTCCCCTTCAATTTCAGACTTAGGAACCAAGGCCGCCGTGGAGTCGATGATGATGATCTCGACCGCGCCAGAGCGAACCAATTGTTCCGTGATTTCAAGGGCTTGTTCCCCTGAATCCGGCTGGGATATGAGCAAGTTATCAATGTCGACGCCCAATTTTTTGGCGTAAACAGGATCCATGGAATGTTCGGCATCAATATAAGCCGCGGTTCCGCCCCTCTTTTGGGCTTGAGCCACAATGCTCATACAGAGCGTTGATTTGCCCGATGATTCAGGCCCATAGATCTCAATCACGCGGCCCCGAGGGATACCGCCCACCCCAATGGCCAAGTCCAGCGCCAAAGCTCCGGTGGGTATCACTTCTATTTTTTCATGGGCTTTTTCCCCCAAACGCATGACTGCTTCTTTACCATAGGTCTTTTCGATTTGCGCGAGGGCCAACTTCAATGACCGCTCTTTGTCTTCTTTTGTGACGGGTTGTTCCGATTTCTTTTTTTCAACTACTGACATGAGGCCTCCTTGCGAGGGACGATATTATGTTTGCGCGTCTTCGAGGGAAAACAGGCGGGCAGATTCTACTCGGGCTTGATGAGGCTGTCCAGAGGACATCGACTTAAAACCTTCGCGGAAAAATCTTTTCTTAATAACGGACCACCGAAATGAGGAAGAGAGAAAGGCGCCAGGTGAGGTTGGCGGCGAGGCCGGCGTAGATGTCGTCCATGCAGACACCCCAGCCGCCGGGCCAATGTTGGAAGCGGCGGCCCAAGGGCCCTTTCATCACATCAAAAAAACGGAATAAAAGAACAGTGGCGATAAAAAGAAGGCTGAGTTGTTGACCCACTCCCCACAAAGCCACCCAAACCCCGATCCATTCATCGATGACGATACGGGAATCGTCATGAACTTGAAGAACCTTCTCAGCGCGTGTAGAAATCCATACGGAAAAGGCAATACCGATCAAAATGGCCCACCAAGCATGGGCCAAAAAGGGAGGCAACAGGTAATAGGTTATCGCTCCTTCTAAAGATCCGGCGAGACCCGCCCCGGTCAATTTCTTTTCATTAAGGAATTGACCCTTTTTGTGGTGTTTGAATTGATGAAGAATCCAGGTGGGAACGAGACTGAGATAAAAACCCGTGGCCAAACAGACCGCCACCTTATCTCCCAAAGAACGTGGTTTATGAGGAGTGGGGTTTTCCGTCTTCATGCAGCAAATCGATGTTGGACCTGACGTAGAGATAGCCGGAAAAAATGGTGAGCAAGGTGGTCCCGAAAGTTAACCAATAGGGGCCCCCTTTCATGAACCAAACCACCAGGGACAGAACCGATTCTTGGCGCGTCAGCTCCAGGGGAAATCCGCCATAGCGCTCAAAATAAGAGTTCAAACACAGGATAATCAAAATGACAATGATCGTCACGATTTGGGACGTGGTTTTAAATTTTCCGGCCGGCTGAGCGGGAAGTACACGCCCTTTAGAGGCGGCCAAGGCCCGCAAACCGGTGATTAAAAATTCTCTCCCCAAAATTAAAATGACCATCCAGGCTGGAATATAAATATCAGACAATTGAACGAAGGCCACAAAAGCGGAAGCAATCAGGAACTTGTCTGCCAGAGGGTCGAGAAAAATACCGAGTGTTGTGACTTCACCCCGATCGCGAGCCAGTTTACCGTCATAAAGGTCCGTGATGCTGGCGCCAATAAAAATAATCAACGCGGCGATACGCGTGACCAGGTTATCGTTGATTGTAAAAATCAGAAAAAAGGGAATTAGAATAAGACGCAGCAGCGTAAGCTGTGTTGGCAGATTGATTTTCATTCGAGAGGCAACGTCAGCTTCATTTGACCTTCCTGCAGAGCAACAGGTTTCCCGTCAAATGACAATTGCACCTCTTTGGTGTGGCCCAGTCGAATGGAGAAGGGACCCTCGCCTGACCAATTCCAAGCGACCGATTGAGGAATGAATCCTTCAAAACTTTTGTCCTTCGCATTGACCCGAAGCCAGAGCGGGAAGGGAGAAAATATATCAAGACGATGGGTTAGCGGGGCAATTGGTTTCGCCTCCTCAGTTTTTTGGGCAACGGTGGGAACAGAGGCGGCCGGAGGAGGGGTGGTTTGGTTTTGTGAAACGGTGGCGGGGGAAACGGGCTTGACCGATGACCCCTGGTCGGTTTTTAGAACTTTGAGAAAACCGATGATGACCAGGACCCCCAAAAAACCCCATATAAAATGGCTTCGACGAAATTCGGCGGAGGTATCGGAAGGGGTTGGCGCCTTGGCTTCAACGGGCGACTCACAGAGGGCCAGATAGGGCGCTATCAATTTATCGCCGTCCAATCCCAGATAATTGGCGTATCTTCGTATAAACCCTCGAACAAATACTTCTCCTGGCAACTCACTCCAGGTCCCTCCTTCCAAGGCCTCTAAGTAAGGAAGACGAATTTTAATGACTTGTGAAACCTTCTCAAGAGAAAGCGACCGAGCGGTTCGCCGTTCCCGTAAAGCCTGTCCAATTTTTTCTATTACTTCGCCTTTTGATAAAGGCGCTGTTATTTCTGATTTGGTTTCTGTTTCGCTCATGGGGAAAATTTGTCCTCAGTTAAACGGAATGATATCCACACCGGCCGGCGCGGAGAATTTAAAATCGGATACAGCCACTTTCGGATTAATCTGGTGTTGGGACAACCGTGTTTCCACATGGGCGGTTTCCGATAAATAGAGAGTTTTTATCGGAAGCCATAGATCTGTGGAAATGATGAGCCTCATGGTATATCCAAGGTTTTTGTTTTTGGGAGTAGCGTCAATACCCACTTGATGGGGTTCACCCGCTGCCTCATCAACCAGTTTAAGATCGAAATTCTTTTTAAGGTCCGCGACATAATTATTAAATGTTAACAACCCCTTGGGAAGTTGAGAGGACTCCATCCATTTTTTCGCCCCGCCTTCCCAGACTTGTTTGGCGGATGGATTATACACCCATACCTTTTTACCATCTGAAATGGTGACTTGTTTTTCGGGGGTTACTTTGGAGATACGCAATTTCCCCCCTTTTCCAAAAAGCGCATGCCCTGAAAGAAAAGATTTATTGTTCATCTGAGTAAATTCAACTTCTTGAGAAAAATCAAAACTCAAAGACGTCATGGTCTTTTCCCGATTCTCAAGTTCCAGCAGAACCCGCCCCAAATCAGTGGCGGCCCCAGCTGAAGATTTAAGGACTATTAACACCAACAATCCAGAGAAGAAAAACGGTATTCCTCTCCAAACTTTCAAGCGAAAAAGCCGGTTCATTCCGGCATTCCTTCCGATTCAGGGACCAAATTCACTTTTCCGAGGAAATCTTCGATGAGATCGAAATTAATTTCCCATCGGTTTGTTCCCTCCGGTTTCTTGATGAATTCTTTGACTTCCATCAGAGACAAAATATTGGTGGCACGCGCCGAACTTCCAAAATGGGCTTTAAGTAAATCCTGTGAAACTCGGTGACGCTCAAGAACCAGGGTCAAAGCGTCAATCAAGTCCTTCATTTCCTTTTTGTCTTCAACGGCAAATTCAAGCGCGCTTCCCGAACTAAAAAGATCCTCATAATCCGGCACGCCAAATTGTTTCACATGCTCCATGAGGCTTTCGACATCTTTCTCCGAAACATAGGCCCCCTGAACCCGAATGGGCTCGGGTTGGGCCGGCGGAAGAAAAAGCATGTCGCCCTTGCCGAGCAAGGATTCGGCGCCGGTGGTATCCACAATCACGCGAGAATCGATCACCGAGGCCACTCGGAGAGCGATACGCGCCGGCAAATTGGCCTTGATAACACCGGTGATCACGTCCACCGATGGCCGCTGCGTGGCCAGCACCAAATGGATTCCCACCGCGCGGGCCATTTGAGCCAGCCGTTGGATGGAATCTTCGACCTCTTTGGGAGAAGTCAACATCAAATCGGCCAATTCATCAATAATCACCACCAGGAAATATTCTGGCGGTAACCCCGCCGCTTTTCTTTTTTTGTTGTAAGAGTCGATGTTTCTCACATTGGCTTTCGCAAAAAGATCGTATCGATATTCCATAACCTTGACCAACCGCATGAGCGCCTTAGCGGCCTGTTTGGAATTGGTGATCACCTCCGCCTGCATGGGCGACACCCGCGGATCGTACAGATGAGGAATCATTGAATAGGAGGGCAGCTCGAGCCGTTTGGGGTCAATCATCACAAACTTCACCCGTTCTGGTGGCATACGAAACAATATGGAGCTGATCATGGCATGCACCACCACGCTTTTGCCCGACCCGGTGGCGCCAGCCACCAAAATGTGGGGCATGGCGGCCAAATCCACAATATAGGGCTCCCCTGACACTGTTTTCCCCAACACAAAAGCCAAAGGAGACGGATGATTGACAAATTCCGGCCGGGCCAACATCTCTTTGATTCCTACCGTCTCCGGGTTTGAGTTTGGAATTTCAATTCCCACGGCCCCCTTTCCAGGAATCGGAGCCAAAACCCGGATGCCCATGGCCTTCATGGCCAGCGCCAAATCATCGGCCCGACTGGAAATGGAAGAAATTTTAACCCCTGGGGCCGGCTCCAAGTCATAACGGGTAATGACCGGGCCCGGATGGATTTCAACAACGGTCGCCGCAATATTAAAGTTGGCCAAGGTCTGTTCCAACAATTTGGCCTTGGCGGTCAACTCTTCTTTGGCGACTGGTTGATTCCGTCGAGGTTCTTCAAAAATGGACAAATCAGGGGAGGTATAGGGAATTTTGTTGGCGGAGGAAGGGGCCTGAAGTTCTGAACTTTTTACCGCCCCGTTAGGGGTCGAGGGCGAGTGAGACTTTTCTTTCTCCTGTTTTCGGGCAATTTTGGGTTCCGCGACCGATGAGGCCAGAGAAGGGCTCTCAGGAGAAGGCAGATCCTCTTTTTCCTCTTTCATCCCCACAATTTTCAAAGGGGCCTTTTTTTGAACAGGTTGGCTTAAAGAAGGAATGGCCGGGATAACAGGCGGCCGTTTTTCTTTTGTTTTGGGGCCCCTTTCTTTTTTCCAGCTTTTCCAATCCTCCACCAGCGTGTGCGCCAGATGATGAAAAACCTCTCCTGGTGTGGCGCCCACAAACAAAATGACCAACGTAGAGAAAATTCCCAAGTTAACGATCCACGCCCCGACGGTTCCAAACAACCGAGAAAGAAACCGCCCGCCCAATTGGCCGAGAATGCCCCCATAATTTTCGTTCCAGACTGACTGACCCACGAGGCTCAAAAATATCAACACAGTCCCCAGAAGGCCCAAAGATAAAAAGATTTTTAAGGGAGACCAACTGCCATCTTTTTTAAAAACGCGCAGAATTGCGACATAGCCCACCAAAGGAGGAAACAAAAAGCGACCTGAACCGAAAAGCCACCCCAGGAATTGCGCAATTTTGCGGCCCCAGAGGCCCGACAATTCCGGGAATAGAACGCAATAAAAAGAAAGGACGCTAATAAAGGCGAGAGCCGCCGATATCCAACCAACCCGTTTACCAGAAGAACGTGTTTTGTTTTTTGTTCGAGCTTTGTAGGAAAAACGAGACGAGAAGATGGGGCGCATGGGGCGCTATCGGCTCGGCTCCACAAGGAAAAGGGTTTGACCCATTTGGACTGGCTTCCCATTCTCAACCAATATCCTGAGGATCCGACCATTCACACCCGCATTAATTTCATTCAGCACTTTCATCGCTTCAATAATGCAAAGTGTTTTTTCAGTTGTCACCACATCCCCTTCTTTGACATAGGGCGGATTGGTCGGAGATGAGGACCGATAAAAAACTCCCGCCAAAGGGGATTTAATGGGAGTTCCAACTTCAGGTTCCGCCACCTTTGCTGTTCCCTCCCCTCCCCCCTTGCGGTGGGGAACGTTCGAATGAAGGGCTGAAGGAACGAAAACAGTGGCGGAACGCTTCACCAATTTGACTTCCAAAGAGCCATCGATGACCTCTAATTCATGGAGATTTTCTTCCTCCATGATTTTGAGGAATTCGTCCAACTCGTCGAGCTGGCCATTGTTTTTTTTCAGTAGGGTTTTATTCACGTCGTCGGTGGCCGCCTCTAAAGTCTCGTCCCCCCCCGCCGCGACCCGTATTGTGGCGAGGTCCGCTGGGGCGAGAATAGTTGCTGTAGGATTCAGTCATTCCTTCCGGAAGCGGCAACAAAGCTTTTCGGGACAGATTGACGCGTCCTTGACTATCAATGTCAATGACTTTTACCTCAAACTCGTCTCCTTCTTTGACCACATCTTCCACTCTTTCAACGCGTTTGTGATCCAATTGAGAAATGTGAACAAGCCCATCTTTCCCCGGCATAAACTGAACAAAGGCGCCCAAGTTCGGCATGATCTTGACGACACGGGATTTATAGACCTTTCCAATTTCCGGGACAGCCGTCATGCCCGCCACCATCTCCTTGGCGGCTTCCACCGATTCCGCATTCAAACTAGAGATGTACACCCGGCCATCATCATCCACTTCAATGGTGGCACCGGTTTCCTCTTGGAGCGATCGAATGTTTTTTCCGCCAGGACCAATCAACGCCCCAATTTTGTCCACCGGGATATCGACCGTGATCATCCGCGGAGCAAATTCGGACAAATCAGCCCTGACCGTGTTAAGGGTCTTTTCCATGTGGTCCAGCAAATGAAAACGCGCTTCTTTGGCCTGAGCCAAGGCCGTTTTCATGATCTCAATGTTGACGCCTGCAATTTTGATATCCATTTGAATGGCCGTGATCCCTTCGCGGGTTCCAGCCACTTTGAAATCCATGTCGCCCATGAAATCTTCAAGACCGATGATGTCGGTTAACACGGCCACCTGATCTTTTTCTTTGACCAATCCCATCGCGATTCCGGCACAGGCCGATTTCATCGGCACGCCCGCGTCAAAAAGCGACAAACTTCCGCCGCATACCGAAGCCATAGAAGAGGATCCGTTTGATTCCATGATGTCCGACACAATCCGAATGGTGTACGGGAAATCATCAACCGAAGGCAAAAGCGGCTCAAGCGCGCGCCGAGCCAAATTCCCGTGACCAATTTCACGACGTCCAGTGGACCGATCGCCTTTGGCTTCCCCTGTCGAAAAACCAGGGAAGTTGTAATGCAAAAGGAAATGATCTTTATATTCACCCAAAATGTCATCGATGATTTGCATATCTCCGGGGGTTCCCAGCGTGGTCGTGACCAAAGCTTGGGTTTGACCGCGTGTGAAAAGCGCCGACCCATGAGAGCGAGGCAAAACACCCACTTGGCTCGAAAGCGCGCGCACCTTATGATAAGGACGACCGTCGGGGCGAACTTTGTCTTGCAGAATCATGCGGCGAACTTCTCTGTAGATAATGTCTTCAATCAAGGCCGGCGCAAACTGAATAGAATCGGGGTAGGAAAGCTTGAGTTCTTTGATGGCCTCTGATTTCAAGTTGGCGATCGCGTCCTCTCTTTCCAGTTTTTCAGGAACCCGCAAAGCGGCTTTGAGTTTATCTCCCACCTTGGCTTCCATGGCCTGACGGATATTGTCATCCAATTTAACAGCTTCGAAATGGAATTTGGGACGGCCGTGTTGCTTAAAGAATTCTTCTTGCCAATCACACAGCTGATCAATTTTATGTTGAGCCAAGTCGAGGGCCTTGATCAAGTCTTCTTCTGAAATTTCTTTGGCCCCGCCTTCAATCATCACGGGGGATCCTTTTCGCCCCGCAACCACCAAATTCAAAGTGGACACCTCTTGTTCTTCCACCGTCGGGTTGATCACGAATTGATCATTGATTCGTCCCACGCGAACTCCGGCAATGGGCCCGTTCCATGGAATGTCGGATAAGCCCACCGAACAGCTGGCCCCAATCATGGCCAACATATCTGGATCGTTGTCCTTATCGATTGACAGCAAAAATACGGTCACACTGATATCGTTATGAAGACCTTCTGGGAAATGGGGCCGAATACTTCGGTCCACAAGGCGGGAAATCAAAATCTCTTTTTCTCTGGGGCGGGCTTCGCGTTTAAAAAAACCGCCTGGAATTTTTCCGGCGGCATAGGTTTTCTCTTTGTAATCAACGGTAAGCGGAAGGAAATCCACCCCTTCTTTGGGTTCGTGGCTGATGCAAGTGGCCACCAATACCACCGTATCACCGCATCGAACCAACACGGATCCCCGAGCCTGCTTGGCCACCTCACCGGTTTCCACAATAATCTCTTTTCCGTCGAGAGTTATGACGGTTCTCTTTTTAACATCTTCATTTAACATGACTTTATCTCCTTGGATTTATAGGAACAAAGCGCCATGTCGAGGGATCCACTGACCTCTCACGTATGAAAGGTGAATGCATCCCTCACCCACAATCGAATCTTGAAAACAGGGTGAATGCGCTTTTGTTCGTGAAACAATTTATTTTCTTAAATTAAGCTCAGAAATGACTTTTTGATACTGTTTGGGGTCGGTTTCGCTGAGGAAGTTGAGGAGGCGCCGGCGTTGGCCAACGATTTTCAAAAGTCCCACGCGAGAAATGTGATCCTTCTTGTTGTTTGCCAAATGTTTTGACAAATCGGTGATTCGAGCGGTGAGAATCGCCACTTGTACGGCGGTGCTGCCGGTGTCGTTCGGGTGAATTTTAAAGGGCTTCGAAGCCGCCGTTTTTGTTTCTTTACCTATCATATTATCTCCTGATTTTTTTGTTCGCGGGATTATAGGGTACTTACCCCCCGCTGTAAAGCACAGAATTCAGCGCCCCAAAAGATCACATAAATCTCATTGCCGTACATAAAGGCACGAACCGTGTCAACAACCCTGTCACCCCAGGTGCCGGGGCGACGCTTGAACTGAAAAATTCCCGGCGATGCAATATCGGAGTTTAACTCAAAAGGGCTTTGGCCTGATACACGTCGGAGGCGATGGCCCGCTTGAGTTGGTCGAGGCTTTTAAATTTTTTCTCCCCTCGGAGCCGGTGAACCAATTCAACCTGAATTGTTTTCCCAACCAAGCTTGGGGTCTCCCCAAAGATGTGCACTTCCAAAACCATTTTAGACGTGTGACTCACGGTGGGGCGTGAACCGATGTTGCACACCCCTTCAAAAGAGGGAGTCCTACAGTTTTTGATGGTGCCCCGAACGGCGAACACACCCCTCGGCAAAATCTTTCCCTTGGCCACCTGCAAATTGGCGGTCGGGAAACCCAATTTCCGGCCCAAATGGCGCCCCTGCACCACCCGGCCCTGAACCAAATACGGATGTCCCAAATAATTCAACGCCTGCCTGTAATAATTCCCTTCAAGATAACGCCGAATTAAAGAAGAAGACACTATTTGCCGATGGATTTTCACGGGGGGAATGACCCATACCGGAATTTCAAATTCTCCGCCCCAACGCACCAACTCCAAGGCTCCGGCGGATCGTTCCTTCCCAAACCTGAAATCCGCTCCGATAACAACCCCCTTGGCATTTAAGCTGCGAATCAAAATGTCTCTAAAAAATGCAAAGGGTTTGAGGCCGGCGATTTTTCTTGAAAAGTTCAACACCTTCACTTCATCGATTCCATGAAGTTTAAGAAGGGTTTCTTTTTCAACCGCATCACTCAAGAGGCGGGGAAAAGCGGCCGGATTGAGAACCATTTTCGGGGGAACAGAAAAGGTGAGAGCCATGGATTTGAGCGCTCTTTTTTTGGCCTCCAAAACGGTTCTTGCTATCAGAGCCTGGTGTCCAAGGTGCACGCCATCAAAAGACCCAATGGTGATCAATCGTCCTCGCCTCATGTTAATTCAAACTCAACAGGTGGCGGGCCAATTCTGCTGAAGTTAATTCCTTCAGTTTATCCCCCTCCATGGATTGATGAAGACCGTACGGGCCCACTTTTTCTCGGACCAAAGATTTCATGGTGGCCACCGTTCCCAGGGCTTCCCCCATCTCTTCAACCAACACGCGGACATAGGTTCCGGATGAACAGGAAACTCGGAAAGTTAAAACATCGTCGGAATGCCCCAAAATCTCCAAAGAATGAACCGTGATGGGACGCGGTTGTCGTTCGATGGTTTGGCCTTTTCTGGCCAACTTATAAAGCGAGGTCCCGTTTATTTTAATCGCGGAATACATGGGAGGAATTTGAGATTGAGATCCTATGAATTTAGCGCCCAATAAAGACAACAAACTCGAATCAATTGTTTTCGGGCCGGTTGCGACTGTTGTCCCCGTAATATCGCCGGAATCGGTTTTGCATCCGAGGATCAATTCGCACAAATAGGTTTTGTCGAACCCCATAAGTTGGCCCTGTTTTTTGGTGGCCTTCCCCAGCAGAATCAGCATGAGACCCGACGCCAGCGGATCGAGAGTTCCGCAATGACCAATTTTGGGTTTGGGATTGACGTCTTTTATTTTTCGCTTTATCCATCGGATCAGATCATAGGAAGAAGGCCCGGACGGTTTATTGACAAGTAAAAGGCCCTCCAACATGGTTTATAGAACACGTTTCATTTCTTTGATGACAGATTGTTCAGCCGCGACCAAATCTTGATTAATGGTGCATCCGGAGGCGTTTCGGTGTCCCCCTCCGCCATACAAACGCGCCACCTGGTTGATATCGGTTTGACCCTTCGAACGAAAACTGACTTTGACGGCCGGTGGATTGCTTCGTTCCTTGAGCAACACCGACGCGACCACGGATTCGCGCTGAAGGCCCAAATTGACGATTTCTTCCACATCATCAGGAACTGCGCCCATTTCCTTAAAAACTGCTTCGGGTAATTTCATAATCGCCACGCGGTCGTCATAATGAAGTGTCATATGAGAAAGAACCCAAGCCATGAGCGGAAGCGCTGTTTTGGATTTACTGAGATAAATGCGTTCCGAAAGATCTTCCACCTTAAATCCAGTGGCCAACAATTTGCTCGCAATTGCATGGCTCTGAGGGTTCGTGTTGCCATACCGGAACCACCCCGTATCGGTTACAAGGCCTGTATAGAGACAAATGGCTTCGTCAACTTGTAACGGCAAACCTGAGCGATCAATGATTTTGAAAATAAGTTCTGCGGTTGACGAGGTGGTGGGCTCAACAAAATTAACATCTCCAAAATTTGGATTGTGGAGATGATGGTCAATATTGATTACTTTCCCCACTTGGGTCGCGAAATCGATGATGCCTCCCATCCGGTCCGCGCCCGAACACTCAAAAACGATTTGAACATCATACTTCCCATCGACTTTCTCAACGTTTTGGATTTGATGGGCCCCTGGCAAAAACGCTACTGATCGAGGAACCGGGCCGTTATTGCAAATATCCACCCGTTTTTTTCCACCCAATCGTTTGAGGAGGCTGGCCATGGCCAGTTCGGATCCGATGACATCCCCGTCTGGATTCTGATGCCCGGAGAGACAAAAGGTTTGGCCTTCTTTCAGCAAGTCAAGAATTTGATCGAGAACGCGGAGATCAGTCATGAGGCTCATTGTGAATTTTATTAAGCAACTCGCTCACTTTTGCAGAGCGTTCAATACTTTCATCATAAACAAAAATCAATTGCGGAATGCGGCGCAGATTTTCCAATTCCCCCAAGGAACGCCGAATATGCGGTTTGGCGCGCTCCAAGGCTTCAGCGGTCGCCTCGCGTTCAGCGGGGGTTCCCAAAACCGAATAAAAAATTTTGGCTGTCGCCACATCAGGAGATATTTCCGACCCCGTGATCGTGATAAAACCAATTCCTGGGTCTTTTAAATTGAGCGTGGATTCAGAAACTTTTTGATGGATGAGTTCGTTCAGACGGGCCAATCGACGAGGATGCATGGTTCATCCTCACGCGTCCAAACGGCGGGCATGTTTTTCTATGACGAACACTTCAATCAGGTCGCCTTGTGAAAATGAGCGGACATTATCGACCGACAAACCGCATTCGTACCCTTTTTCAACTTCCTTCACGTCATCTTTGAAACGACGCAGGCTGGAGATTCCGCCTTCTCCGACCAATTCCCCCCCACGAATAACGCGCGCTTTGGCATTTCTGGTCACTTTACCTTCAGTGACCATGCATCCGGCGATCATGCCGTATTTGGCGGAAGGGAATGTTCCTTTAACAACAGCTCGTCCTTTAACCACTTCGAGTTCCACGGGCTTTAAGAGTCCTTCCATCGCGGCTTTCACATCGGCCAACATTTCATAAATAATTTGGTACGTGCGAATGTCGACGCCGGCGCGTTTGGCTTCCGTCTCAGCCGACCCTTCAACTTTCACATGAAAACCAAACACAATGGCATCCGAGGCCTCTGCCAAAAGAACGTCGGATTCATTGATATTGCCAATTCCGCTGTGAACGTACCTGAGTTGAATGGGGTAACCCGTCAATTTCCCCAGAGAATCTTGTATGGCTTGAAGAGACCCTTGCACGTCGGTTTTAAGGATAATGGGCAAATCTTGAATTTTTCCCTCTGCAATCTTCGCATGCAACCCTTCCAAAGAAATGTGAGAAGTTTTTTTGGCGGCGGCATCCGAAAAAAACTGTTTTCTGTGTTCAGCAATTTCACGGGCCTCGCGATCGCTGTCAACGACGGAAAGCTGATCTCCCACCTGGGGGACTTGAGAGAGACCCAACAACCGGACCGGCCGTGAGGGGCCCGCCACATCAATGGTTTCCCAATTATCTCCCAGCATGGCTCGAACGCGTCCATGGGTTAAACCGCACACAACAATGTCGCCCATTTTCAACGTTCCCGATTGAATGAGGACATTGGCTGTGATACCTCGTTTGGGATCCATATGCGCTTCCAACACGATGCCTTTCGCTGTTCGATCGGGATTGGCTTTCAGTTCAAGCAACTCGGCCTCGAGCAAAATCATTTCCAATAATTTATCGATGTTCACTTTGGTTTTGGCGGACACTTCCACCATCACCGTTTTACCGCCCCAGTCCTCCGCCACCAATTCGTGACCGGCCAATTCTTGTTTAACTTTTTGAACATTCGCGGTGGGCAAATCTATTTTATTGATGGCCACGACAATGGGAACACCGGCGGCTTTGGCATGATCAATAGCTTCGATGGTTTGGGGCATGACGCTGTCGTCGGCAGCAACAACAAGAATTACGATATCCGTCGCCATGGCTCCACGCGCGCGCATAGCGGTGAACGCTTCATGGCCTGGCGTATCCAAGAAAGTAATGACTCCTTTTTCGACTTTGACCTGGTAAGCCCCGATGTGTTGTGTAATTCCCCCCGACTCTCCCTTCACGACTGAGGTTGAGCGAATGGCATCCAACAAAGATGTTTTTCCATGATCCACATGTCCCATCACCGTTACCACAGGAGGACGGGGTTTTAAGGAGCCTTCAGGATCGGGTTCACTTGATTCTTCATCCCGATAAAGAGATTTAACTTCGAATTGATATCCAAAAGCCTCCGCCAATAAAGCCGCGGTATCAGAATTTAAACGCTGATTGATAGAGGCGGGAGTTCCCAACGTCAAAAGTTTTTTTATGACCTCCGCGACGCCCACATTCATGGCAGCGGCCATATCTTTTACCGACATCATCTCATTAAATTGAATTTTCTTTAAAACAGGACTGGCTTCAACAGAAACCGAAGATTCGGCGGGCTTTTCCGGCGCAACTGAAGAACTTTTGACCGCCACGGAGGGTCCACTGGCACTGGATTTCTTTGAGAAAGACGGAGCGGGACTGGAGGGTTTTAAAAATGATGGGGAGGGAGAACTTTTCCCAGAAAGCGCCTGATGTGGACTGGTCGGTTTGGAATAGTTCGTTTTAGGAGTCGGAGCTTTGGAAATCGCTGGTTTGGACGGTGCAATCTTTTCCACAACTTTTTTAACAGGAGATGGAGCCTGTGAAGATGGAGTTGATGGAGAGAGAGGCGGCGGTGGCGGCGGAGGCACAGGTTTTGAAAGCACCTGCGGAGAAACCACGATAGGCTCCATTTTCGGAGCCGGGGGTGGCACCACAACAGCCGGAGGAGGTGTAATAAAGGGTTTTAAACTAACAACGCGCTGTGGTTCATCTTCCTTAACAGTTTTTTTCCGAGATTTTGTCGTGGCCGTTTTCTTTGCTTTGGCAACTGCTGGCTCAGATGACGTTTTTTTCTTTTTATGTGTTGTTTCTTTTTTCGTGGTCATGGATGTTGCTGACTGGCCCCCTCAGGTTGACCGTTCAATGATTCCTCAATGACAATATCCCCTTCTTGAGGCAGTTCTTCCGCGGAACCTTCAAGTATGGCCGCGGCCTGTTTTTCCAACTGTGCTTTGGCGGACTCGATCATTTTTTCAGCCAATTTCTCTCCTATGCCCGCAAACACCGTTAAATTTTCGGGCTTGCTATTCGCGATTTTCTCAAGAGAATCCATTCCGCCTTTGATTAACACCTCAGCTGTGCGTGGCCCCACGCCTTCCAACTCAAGCAACATTTCTCTAGCGGCAGAGGCGTTTGATTGAGACAACTGCTTTCTTTGAGCTTCTGTCTTAATATCGATTTCCCATCCGGTTAATTTTGAAGCCAACCGAACGTTCTGACCATTTTTTCCAATGGCCAAGGACAACGCATCATCGGGGACGATCGCTTCCGCCCTTTTTTTATCCGCATCGATGATATTGACCATCAATGGCTTGGCAGGGGCCAGTGAGGCGGCGATGTAGGTAGCTGGATCTGTTGAATAGGCCACCAAATCGATTCTTTCGCCTTGCAATTCATTAATGATCGGGCGAACGCGAGAACCTTTCACGCCCACACAGGCACCAATGGGGTCTACCTTTGGATTGTTGGATTTCACGACGACCTTTGAACGTTGGCCTGGCTCACGAACCACCGCCACCACTTGCACGGTTTTCTCGAAAATCTCAGGGACTTCAACTTCAAACAATCGCTTTACGAAATCTTCATGGGCACGGGTCAAAACCACTTCTGGACCACGGGGACCTTTTTCAACTCGCAGGATCAATACACGAATACGCTCTCCCACCACCCAATGCTCACGTCTCACTTGTTCTCGAACAGGCAACACGCCTTCCGCGCGCCCCAAATCCACAATGACGTTTCGATTTACAAACCTATGGACAGATCCATTGACCAAGGTTCCTTCTTTGGGTTTGAATTCATCAAAAACAAACTCTCGCTCTGTCTCGCGAATTTTTTGCGTGAGCACCTGTTTGGCGGTTTGTGCGGCAATACGTCCAAACTCATCGGTATCGATCGGATAACGCACTTGGCCGCCAACAGCGGCATTTTCATCGATCTTTTTCGCGTCAACGATGCTTACTTCCGTGAGCGGTTCCACCACTTTTTCAACAATCAACTTAACGACAACCGCTGAGATTTCTCCGGAGGGATCAATGTGGGCTTCGACATTCACAACATCTCCTGCATGTTTTCGGTACGCGGAGACGAGCGCCTGCTCGATCATTTTTAAGATCTCTTCTTTTTTGATTCCTTTTTCGCGCTCAATTTGATCCAACACATGAGCGAGACCGCCTTTAATATCCACCGCGTTATCCTCCTAGTCTAAAATCGCTTAAAAATTTATGGTCGGGTTGAGCCGACACTTAGCAATCATGTTCCGTGGCAACTCCACCCGTTTGGCACCGTCCATCTCCAAACGAACCACCTGTTCGTCGGCCCCCAATAAAATTCCATGAAAGTTCTTTTGACCCTCCAGCGGCGAAAACAATTTGACATGAACTTTTTCCCCACCGAACTTCTCAAAATCTTTTAATTTTCTTATCGCTCGATCAATCCCTGGAGAAGCCACCTCTAACACATAGGACCGCTCAATCAAACCGGCCCCTTCAATGAGGGGCTCAAGACGGCGACTCCAACTCTCACAATCATCCAGCGTGATACCGCCCGGTTTGTCCAAATAAAACGATAACGTCCATCCGCCATGCGATTTTTGATACGTTAAATCAACCAATTCGACCTGTTCTTTTTCCAAAACAGGCGTAACAACGGTCTCAATTTTGGTTAAAAGGTCACTCACTGGCGAACCACACACCCCTATAAATTAAAAAAAGTGGCCTTTGAGGGCCACTTCGAGGGGGGCAGTGTAATGATTTAAGGAGATCCCGTCAAGCGAAGTGGATTTGTTATTTACAATCTGGCCAAAGGGTTCAGAACCCACTAAACTTAACGCATGTCCAACATAAGCACACAATTCGAGGGTTCCCCTGAAGAATATGAGTTGCGCCGCCGAAAAGCCATTTTTAAACGAATTCGAATTCTTTCTGTGGTTTGCGCGCTGAGCATTGGGGCTCGGATTTTATTTAAGGATCCCCCTCCACCCAAGGCTCCCGATCGATCCAAGCGAACAGTCCGCTATGTGCCAGGAATGATGGAAGATCTCTCTCCAGAAGTTAAAAAAAGGATGGACCCCAAATTCCTGGCGGAAATAAAAATAGCTGAAACCCAATACAAACGCGAAAAAGAAAGTCAACGCCGTCTGGCCTCCACATCGGGAACTTATCAACCCGCCAATGTGCCCCTGACCAACCCAGGGGACGAAGAAGAAGTAAGACAAATGGAATACATTTATGAAAAACGAAAAATAAATCAACTCAAGGCCATGAAAGCGGCTCAACCAGTGGATTTGACCAAAGATATGCTTATTCGGTTCCGAAGCGGAGGGTTCATTAAAGCTGAAAACAGCACACCCGTTCATAAAGGATTTCAAATCAGGGTCGACAAAACCATATTGGCCACTGTACCGAGGCAATTGGTTTCAACCGTTTTGTCCAATGCCGCAAAATGGAAAGAACCCGTCCCACATGGGCTTATTCAATTAAAACCTGCTAATGGCATCACCATAACGGTTTCGAAAGAAACTGCGAAACGAATAACCATCCGAAAAATAGTGGAAGATGAAACGTAAAATTCTTAAACAAAATATTCATGGATACACGCTCATTGAGCTGATGCTGGTGGTGGCGATCATTAGCGTCCTCGCGTCCATTGCCCTCCCTCGAATGGACCTCGTACTTCAAAAGGCCAATCAAGCCACCGCAAAAAACAATTTGGGTTCCATCCGTTCAACCATCGCCCTCTATTACTCTGACAATGAAGGAAGTTATCCCCTCTCAGGATTCCCAGATGGTTTCCCAGACACCCTGGGCTCATCGCTTTCTGATACGCTTTGCCCCAAATACATCGAAAAACTTCCAACGCTCAAACTGCTGGATCGTGCTGGGAATGTCAACGGAACGGGCCTCAGTTATGATGAAACGACGAAATCTTACATGGAAGGATCAACGCCTGTTAAAGACGTGGTTTTAGAGGTGGGAGCTACAACCCCCAACATCGGCGTTTTTCGCCCCATGGGGTATGATCAACAAACCGGACATCTATTTATTTACGATGACAACTTCGATACGACAGGACAAGAATTTTATTCTTGGTAAACTCTCGTTTACTTGAGGTAAATGGTTAGTTTTTCAAGTTTTCCTTCCCGCAGAGACAATGACGCGTCAGCCGGCAAATGTCGTCCCTGCGCTCGATAAAACCTTCCCTCTAAAATCCATTCGAATTCATGGGGTTTGGCCGCACCTGTTCCAAAGGTGTTTTTCCGAGAATCATTCACATAGGTAACCGGGGTTCCAAAGAGGCGTACCGAAAAAGAATTTTTAGGATTCACCCCAGACTCTATTTTCGTAAACCACTCTTTTGGAAGCATCGGCTCAGGAGAGAAAAAAACATAGCCCTCTTCCTTTTTGAAAATAGTGGGGCCAAATGCCAACAAGTAAATCATGCTTAAAAATTCCGATGTAGCTCCTGAAAGTCGCGCCACAAAACCCCGCCCATGATAAGAGGTGTCCGGAAATGCGGAGCTGGCGATAAAAGAGGAGTTTTCATACACCGACCGACCATACACTTCCGGGTCTCGAAAGGCGATCCAGCCCGTGTTTATTTCTTTAAAAAATGTTTCGGTCATTCCGGCTCTTAAAATCTCGAGCAGATACTTGTAGTGCATGTGTAGAAACACCGATTCATTTTCAAGCCATCCAGGGGAAAACACTTTCACGCGCCCCAATTCGGGAGGTTCCTCTTGAAGGGGCACGTTGAGGCGATACATGCCTAATTTGGAATCAAACAAATCCGATTTCCGCACGGCGTTGTAGAGTTTTCGGGACTCGGCAGGTTTCAACGTTTTCATCGCATGCACCGCGCCCTCCAAAAAAGGCGGAACACGATGTTGTTTGAATGACAGCTTGGAGAGAGCCAAACGCCAACCTTCACTTAAATCGGAGGCGTCAACTTCATAATAAAAATAAGAAGTGGGAATACCCGTTTTCGGGTCCAAGGCTTTCTTTTCCGCCTGGCTTAAAAATGCCGTAATCCGAAGCAAAATATTTCGAAGTTCATGAATTCTTAAGTTCCGTGTTTTCCCGGAAACCCCCATAAAAGTTCTTGAACGAAATTCTTCTCTAGCCGTCGCCAATTTATCCCAAGTGGGGACAAAATCTTTTCCTTGATGCGTATCAAAGGCATCTTCAACGTCTCTCAGGAAGGTGTAGAGTTCAGTGGGAATATCCACCGCTTTATTTTCGGACAAAGGCAAAACTTCATGGATAAAGAAACGAACCAAACGGTGAAGTTCATATGTCTCGTGTGATGAAGATCCCAAAAGCCCTGGCAAACCGTTTAGCGCATCACACCATCCTGGTTTATCAGCATCCATCTCCAACCCAACGCCAAAAGGATCCAATGAACTGATCTTAATGACTGCCAAGGACAACAACTTCGTAAACAAATTAACTTGGAGGATTTCCCCTTGCCCCGCCTCTGTTCGAACCTTGTTGGGATAAAGTGCTCTAGATTTAATCAATTCTTGTTTTTGCGGGCTTTCAACCACGGCGTGGTATTGGCGAATTTTTTTATCGGATGTCACTACATATTTTTCACGACGGGGGCGAACAAAGTGGTCGGAATCGTAGAAAGTGAAATCATTCTTTTCATAAAACAACCACGCTTTTTTCTCTGGGAAAAGCGCCACATACTGTTCCAAATGATCCAAGTTATACATCCAATGGTCCACCCAGAAACCTTCCCCGTGCTGAACCCCTTGATGAGGGGTCGACGTGCTCATGACGTCACGGAATTGATTGCTGACGTTTAATGGATCAGCCGAATATTTTCTAATGAACTCATAAATCTGTCCAATCAACACGGGTTGTCGAATCAACGTTACATAGTCGGCCCGCGCCCGGTCCGTCATGTTCAGATCCAGGCGGTTGAGAATGTCTTTCGGAACAGAGAACTTGACTGGATTGACCACCAAAGGGTTGTACCCATCCAATTGCAACAAGTTAAAAAAAGCCTCGATGTTGGAGGTTCCAACTTTTGGGTTTAACAATAAATCATTGCGACGGTTTTGATTAACATCCCGAAAATTGCCATTGCCTTGAGAATAGGCCGTGGCTGATATTTGGAAGTTGTTGTAATCACGCTCCATATCGCCATGTTTGCGCGAAAAGACATGCGTGGTGGGACCATTGGATCCAAAGGTGTGAGGAAATCCCCCTCGCAAAACATTGTCCATAAAAGTAACGGCGGCGTATTGATTCAACACCTCATTCCCGCTGTCAAAACCAAAGTGATTCACCAATTCTTGGTAAATCTGCCTCATTTCAGATCTTTTGGTTCCGAAATAATCACTTTTGGAATGGATATGGTGAGCCACATGATTGGCTTCATTTACATTTTCCGCCAATCCGAAATAAGAAACCCAAGTTTTTTCGTGTTTTCCAGGGATGGAAGCAGTCGAGGCCAAAAACGCAGAAGGTAAAATATTGGAAGTCAATTGTTTGGATGTGGGCTTGATCCGGTCCAATGAATCGATGGGAACTTGAAATGAAGTATCTGTTCCAAACACCAGAGACGGATCCACAATTACAGGTAAAAACTCGCCATCGGAAAGGGTCATCGAGAAGAAGCCAGAATCAAGGAAACGAATTTCTGGACGGTCGTGAGGCTCAATTTTCAGTTTAAAAACCGGGACATTGTTCTTCAGATTCAATACTTCAGCGAAGGCCTCTATGGTTCTTGACATATTTTTGGTCAGATAATCATTCATTCCAAAAGGTAAAACTCTGGGGCACCCATCCACCACCGTAAAGGTGGAGCCTTTGTTTCCAATATTTTTTATGGTCAATGAACGCGCCAACAGGGGGCACACTTCATTGGGAACCCCGAAATAAACCACCGAAATTTCCAACCCCAAATCCATGTTCCGCTCTCTGATTTCCAATTCATAGGGACGAATAATCATTGTTTGGTGGTGTGAGGAGGCAACGGAGAAGGGTTCATAGATTTTATCTGATCCGTGTTTAATAAAGGTTCGAAAACCCAAAAGAGGTGTGGCTTGGTACGCCTTATTGGCTGGTAGGAACTCCATCATCGCTCCATCTTTGTTGTTCACGCCAAAACTGGCGACACCTTGCCCGCGGTTTGTAAAAAACACCCACATCGGCTTTCCGGTCAAGCCGGCCAGAGCAGGGAAAAAGTTGGAGAAAGGCGGAGCTGAATTATAGTGATCGATAACAAAACTTTCGCCTTGCGGCGTGAATTTTGGCTTCATATTTTTCCTTTGTTGTTAGTTGGGATTCAAGGTCAAGATTGGAATGACTGTGAAGGTAAGAATTAGGCACTCGGGCCAGACGGAGGTATTCCCCATCCACCCGGAAAACGGTCAGCGATTTTCTCCATCTGTTTCAATAATTCTGTTGGGCGCACTTGGCTTTCGCCGCTGGCCCAAGACAGAATGTTAAAAATCATCATGGAGAGAGCCCCAAATGCGGGATGGGGTTTTTCCATGGCCATGGTTTTCAAAGCTTCCATTTCCGCGGAAATTTCTGAATATTCTCGGGTTGACTTAAAGATTCGCTCTCCACAGCCTCGGCAATACTTATCTGCTGGGCTGTGAGTCCAACCACAGGAATGCGTCGCGTCTGCCACCTTTCCTCCCTTAAAAATTTTATCGGAGGGCGATCATACTCCATTCAGTTCTTAGTAATCAATGCCGGGTTGCGCAAGGATACCTTTTTGAAAAGGATGCTTAACGACCTTCATCTCGGTGACCAAGTCTGCCCATTCAATTAATTCGACGGGTGCATCGCGCCCTGTCAGGATCACATGGGCCAGCGAGGGTTTGAATTCATTTAGTCCAGAGAGAACTTCTTCCAGTGTTAAAAATTTATATTTGAGCACATATATGATTTCATCAAACAAATACACGTCATGCTTCGCGTCCTTGAGTAACTTGAGACATTTTTTCCAACCCACTTTTGCGGAAGCCACATCTTTTTTCAAATCTTTTGTGTCCCAGGTAAACCCCTCCCCTACGGAGTGATACTCGACCTGGGAGCCGAATTTCTCCAATGATTTAATTTCCCCCGAGATCCACGGCCCTTTGATGAACTGCACCACCGCCACCTTGAAACCGCGTCCCAAAGACCTGAACACGGTTCCATAGGCGGCTGTGGATTTTCCTTTGCCGTCTCCAGTGTAAACAATCAACAATCCTTTTTTGATGCGTTCAGTGGGACCGTTAAATTCTCGAGGGGCGACGTCTTTCATTTGTTACCTAAACGTTAAGCTCACGCCCCCTGCATAATTACGGGTGGCTTGGGGAACAGGATTTCCAAACGTGAATGATTCGGAATAAATCTTGTCCGAAATATTATTAATCGCTGCAAACAAGGTAACTCCTTTTATTTTCTCTTCCAATCGAACATTCCATAACAAATATGAGGGCAACTTTATTCCATCTTTGTTGTCATTCTGATATTGATGATCAACGTAATGCAAGGAATTAATGAAACGCATTCCCATGGGAAGCGACATCGCCAACTGATAATGGGCCAAGTACCGAGGAGTTAAGCGCAAATGAACAAACTGGGTGGAAGTGGGGGTTGTTCCTTTCGCCTGCTGGACAATTCCCCCGATGCTGTGAGATAAAATTCCAGTCTGGGCTGAAAGCGCCATCTCGATCCCCGTCAATTCCGCGCGAGAAAGATTATTATAGGTGTCATTGTTTCCATTGCCGTCCGTATCAACTGCGGTGATGCGATCTTCAATTTGAGTGTGATATCCGGTCATGGAGACTTGAACATTTCTTGTCACATCCACTTCTGTTCCCAAATCATAGGTCCATGCGGTTTCTGGTTTCAAGTTGGGATTCCCGTAGAAATCGAACGCCGGGAAAAACGGGTCCGTGGCGACGATATAGAGGTCCACCAGTGTAGGCGCTCGAAAAGACCGCGCTGCATTGGCGGAAACTTTCCAGGATTCAAAAGCACGATAGACCAAACTCAAACGCGGGTTCCACTCATTTCCGAATGTCCCATGTTGATCAAACCGAAGAGCTGGAAACACCGTGAACTTATCGAGGTTCAGTTCATGTTGACCGTAAAGCCCCCAATTTGTGACATCACGCGGGAGTTGCCCCAAAGATTCTCGCGCGTCGCGCTCATAAGAACCACCAAAAACCAATCCATTGGTGAAAACCAAGCGGGTATCGTTACCGATAATTTCATTATCAAACGTCGCCAAGGGATCCGACGATGGTGTTAATCTCAGCTTATAGGATTCATTGGATTCATAAAACGTTGATTGCAAATGACCGAAGGCCCCAACCGGTGTGGCCCCCTTGAGACGAATCCTGCTGATTCCGTTTTCAACTCGCTGCGTCAAACTATTCGGAACCCGTTCTTTTACTCCATCCCATTGATCAAAAGGAACAGCCGTACCATTTGGGCTTCCCAATTCATGATCGATGAAATCCGCGGACAATCCCACATTGGATCCGTTTCCCAAGTCATATTCAAAGGAACTGGTGACACTTGTATCGTTCGCGTCAGAGTTGTCCATGTAACCTTCAGTTTCATAGTGGCTTCCGGTCACAAAATAATTGAGGCTTCCGGCCTGACCTCCCAATTGAGCCGTGTTAATTTTGGTCGAGAAAGACCGGGCCTCAAAACCCAGTTGAGCCTCAGTGGCATCCGATTTCTTCTTGGTAATAATATGGATGACGCCGCCTATCGTATTGGCCCCATAAAGGATGGGTGAACTGCCTCTCACCACCTCAATTCGCTCAATGTTGTCGACGGGGATTAAACCGATGTTGATTTCTTGAATGGAAACACCACCCAAAGGTTGATCGTCCACCAGGATTTGAACCTGATTTGATGTGGGGACCCCGCGCAAACGAACAGTGGACAAGGTTCCCAACTCACCGGAACGACTGACATCGACTCCCGGCAACATATCGAGTACGTCAGTAAGCGTCTTGGCCCCCGTATCGTGAATCTGTTGGGCGGTCACCACCGATATATTGGTTGGCAACTTGGATACGGGTGTGCCTTCGCGGGTCAAAGATATGAAGGCAGGGTCATTTTGATCATCTTCTGAGGCATGTAGGAAGGGAGCGGCTAGTAAAAACACAACAAGCGTAACGGCGCGAAACGAACGGTTCATAATTTTTCTCCTGATTTTTATTTCAGGGAGGGAGAGGCATAAAAAAACCCCAGGCTCCACCAAGAGCCTGAGGGAGATATCAAACAAGTCGAAACTTGCCTTTGGGTCCCCATCGTCCATTGTCCTCGAACAAACGATCGCCCTCTTCTTAGGCAGGTCTCCTGGCTTATGAGTCTTCAACCCCACCTTCCCATCCATTACTTCATTTCTGGCATGAACAGTGGTGCTAACGAGGTTTTTCTCAATCACAGTTGCGGGACAGCCCCCGATTGAACGGGATTCCCTATTCTCCCATGCGATGTTACCACTCGCACGGACACCTAAGAACTGATGCCGCAAGTAAAACATATCTATCTCAAACATGCAAAAAGACGAGTTGTGGGCGTCGAGCCGCTTTGGACCAAAAAACCGCTTTGGATGTAAATAATTGCAGAATAACTTACTTGAAATTACACAGAATTCCTTGCGTTACCCTTGACAGTTTCCTGTTTGTTTTGGTATCTAGCCAGGCGTTCTCAAATGATGCATTTGGGAATCAAGGCAATGGCGCCTTCTCTGAGTGTAAAGTGCACCAGAGAAGGTTTTTTTTTGCCCAACTTAAACTTCACAAAGAGAGGAAATTATGGCGGCGCTACATGAAATACTTAAATCGAGTACCAGCAATGGAAAACACTGGAAGGCTTCTATGACAAAAACCAACAACCATGACGATGTCACCGATGTATTTGGCTCCAATGTATTTAATGAAAGGGTCATGAAGGAGAGGCTCCCAAAAGACACCTATAAAGCGCTCAAGCAGACCATCGACTCGGGTGCGCCACTCACGCTCGAGGTGGCCAATGTGGTCGCCAATGCCATGAAAGATTGGGCCATTGAAAAAGGCGCCACCCACTACACACACTGGTTCCAACCTTTGACCGGAAAAACCGCCGAAAAACACGATTCCTTTATTTCCCCCACTCCAGATGGTGGTGTGGTGATGGAATTTTCCGGCAAACAATTGATTCAAGGCGAGCCCGATGCTTCTTCTTTCCCATCGGGCGGTCTTCGCGCCACTTTTGAAGCTCGCGGTTACACCGCTTGGGATTGCACTTCTCCCGCTTTCCTTAAAGAAGACGCGGCCGGCAATGTAACTCTTACGATCCCCACCGCTTTCTGTTCTTACACTGGCGAAGCATTGGACAAAAAAACTCCGCTTCTCAGGTCCATGGAAGCCGTTTCCAAACAAGCCCTTCGTGTTCTTCGGGCGCTTGGGAACACCACATCCAAACGAGTTACCTCAACCGTGGGTCCGGAACAAGAATATTTCTTGATTGATAAAAAATACTACGACCAACGCCTTGACCTCATTTCAGCCGGCCGCACCTTGTTTGGTGCCGCTGCCCCAAAAGGTCAGGAATTGGAAGACCAATATTTCGGTGCCATAAAAGACCGAATTTCGGCTTTCATGAAAGATCTGGACACTGAACTCTGGAAAATGGGAGTTCTCTCCAAAACAAAACATAATGAAGTGGCGCCAGCCCAGTATGAAATGGCCCCCATCTTTTCGACCACCAACATTGCCACCGATCACAACCAACTTGTCATGGAAACAATGCAGAAAGTGGCTCTCCGCCATGATTTGGTCTGCTTGCTTCATGAGAAGCCGTTCGCGGGCGTCAACGGATCAGGCAAACACAACAACTGGTCTTTGGCCACGGATGATGGATTCAATCTTCTCGAACCAGGCAAAACACCACACGACAATGAACAATTCTTGGTGTTCTTGGCTGCTGTTTTAACTGCAGTTGATACTCACGCCGATAAACTTCGAGCGGGGGCCGCCAATACGGGCAACGATCTCAGATTGGGTGCCAACGAAGCTCCACCAGCGATCATTTCCGTTTTCATGGGAGAAGAATTAACCGACATTCTCATGAGCATCGGGAAAGGCAAAGAGGCCAAATCGAAAGGGCAACATTACCTGAACATTGGCGTGGATTCTCTTCCCTCACTTCCCAAAGATAACACGGACCGAAATCGAACTTCTCCATTCGCTTTCACGGGAAATAAATTCGAGTTCCGCATGGTGCCTTCTTCTGCTTCCATCGCAGGCCCAAACACGATCCTTAACACCATTGTGGCCGAGGCGCTTGACGAGGTAGCGACCCGACTTGAAAAGGCCAAAGACGTAAATAAAGAGGCCGCGGCTATCGTTAAAGAAGCCGTTGTAAAACATGGCCGGGTGATCTTTAACGGCAATGGGTACACTGATGCTTGGGTGGCTGAAGCCAAGAAACGCGGACTTCCCAATATCACATCCACCGTCGAAGCCATCAGCTATATGGCCAATAAAGACGCGGTCCGTCTCTTTGAAAAATACAAAGTGCTCACTGGAGGCGAGTTACACTCTCGCTATGAGGTCTACTTGGAAATTTACGCCAAGAACATCAACATCGAAGCACAATCTTCCATCGCCATGGTAAAAAACCAATTCATTCCAGCTGTCGTATCCTACACGACGGATTTGGCAGAAAGCGTTGGGAAACTAAAGGCCATTGGATCATCCTACAAGGTTCAAAAAGGCTTACTGGATCAGATCACGGAACTATTGGAATCCGCATCCAAAAAGTTGGGCACTCTTGAATCATTGACGAAAAAGGCGCAGGCTGAAAAAGAGGCCAAAGACAAAGCGGAAGCCTATCGCGATGAAGTGGTCCCATCCATGAACAACTTGCGGGCTGACATCGATGCGCTTGAGAATCTGGTTCCATCACATCTATGGCCAGTGCCGTCTTACGCAGAGATGCTTTTTAAACTGTAATTCAATTACCCCATAGGGTAGATTCAAAATCCCGGCCGCTGAAATATTTAGCGGCCGGGATTTTTTTTGAATCTTGTTAAACCGGAACACAAATTCATTCTGGGGACCTCTATGACATCTTTGGAACCCGAAACGAGAGTGTGTTTCGGTGTTTTAAGCGTAGACGGATTGGGGATAGAACCGGGGAATAGCGGAAGTAAAATCGGCTTTGGGAAAAATGCAATCTCGTTCCTCACAGAAGGAAATAAATTTCATATCCAGACTATTACTTTCAATTTGAGAAGCAATCATTCTGAACCGATCCAAATGTTCTCGAAAACGCTTATTGGCATAGGAAACCGTGGTTCCCGTGGTCATAATAAAGGCCCAGTCACTGGATTGCAACAAAAGCAATTCTCTGAGCAATTGATTTAGAGCCCTGCGCAAATCCCCTTGCGCATCGGCGAAACGCGTAGACAAACTTTCCATTTTTTCCTCAGCCCAATGTTGATGCCGGTAAATCCAAGCATTCCCCCCATTCAACCACACCAGATTATGACCTTCCGACCCCCAGGTGGAGGGATTGGGTTTTTGAATTTGCCGAATGGGATGACGGTCGAGATAATCAGAGCAAGCAATCAACTCCACGTCTGACTGATCAAAAGCCATCTTTCGAATGAGAAATTCCAGAAATTGGGGCCCTTCATACCACCAATGGCCGAAAAGTTCGGCATCGTAAGGTGAAACAATAATCGGAGGATTTTGAGTCTGTCCCCTAAGATATTTCACCTGTTGTTGTCGATTGAACATAAAGTTTCCCGCGTGTTCAGCGGCCTTTTCTTTGGCTTTGGCGGGGTCATAGAACTGCTTGGCCCCCAAATCAATATCCGCCCCTGTAATCGCATGATACTTGACCCCAATACCGCGACGAATTTGATCGGAGTGAAGAGTGGATTTGATGTAATCAAAATCAGCGTCATAGCCCAAATCACGATAAAATTCACGGTAAACAAAATCTCCGGGGTATCCTTCTTTTTGACTCCATACCTGTTTGCTTGATTCAGGATCTCTGGCAAAAGCGTTGATGCCCGCCTCCGTTATCACAGGTGCGTACACACCATAGGATGGTTGCGGATCTCCCAACAAAATCCCATGAGAGTCCAAAAATAGATATTCAATTCCAGCATCGCCCAGAACCGCATCGACACGATCGTCATATCCACATTCGGCCAACCATATTCCTCGTGGTTTCCGTCCAAAGAAATGTTCATAGGATCCCACCGCCGTGTAAATCTGAGACTGGATGGCAGAAGAAGATTTCATAAGCGGAACAAAACCATGAGTGGCCGTACAAGTGACGATTTCCAAATGGCCGGAGTCCTGAAGACTTCTCAAACTGTTCAGTAAATGCCCGCCGTGACGATGAAAAACAAAATCTTTGGCAATTGAAAATTCAGAAAAATAATGTCTAGCCAAAACTTCGACATGGGATCCGCGATTATTTCGGATCTCTTTTTCAAGGAGAATAAGACGTTGATCAATATAATGCGCCAATCTTGAACGAAGCAACCCATCGTCCATCATGGTGGCCAGAGGAGGCGTCACCGTCATGGTTAATTTAAAAGGAATTTGTTCAGATCGTAATCGTTCAAATCGAGAAAGAAGCGGGACATAGGTTTCAACCACAGCCTCATAAAACCAATCTTCTTCTAAAAAATCAGGATATTCAGGATGGCGAACAAACGGCAAATGCGCATGAAGAACCATCGCCAGATAACCTTGGGATCCAATCATCGCGAAGAAACCGTTTCACGAAGAGAGGACAACCACTCAGCCTCAGACCATTCAAAAGCGCTGGTCCCTCCACTCCTGATTTTCGAAGTCAACATTGAATCTTGATGGATAGGCCCTCTGAACTGTTTTTGATTTCGGGTATCAATGAAAATCGCATTTCTATTGGCACTGGGAAATATACGGGGAGTTCGCACAAGCCGGGAACGAAGCAGAGGGTGTGAATTAAAGTCGGAAAGATATCCTATCAACTCCACAATATATTCATGATCGGGCTCAACCGTTATCCAGTACTCCCCAACCGGGCCCACTCCCCGAGAGAGAATAACGGAGCGCTTTGAAAGACAATCAATGAGCCGAAGACCATAATCCATGTAATAATCTTTCACCCATTCCCAAAAAACATAGGCCTTGGTTGGAGATTGGATGAGGAAACTCAAGGTATTCACATGCAGTCGGTCCGGTGGGACAGGCCCCCATGTTTCGATAATTTTCCTGGTTTCATCGATGGCGCTTTTATGATTCTGAGATGGTGGGAAAAAAACATATTCTTGCATGGGAGCGTTCATCAACTCTTCATAGACTTCGATATGTGAATTGAGCGAACGCGGGGAAGCCCATTTTTTAATTTTCTCTGTTTGCTTATTTAAAACACCATCAAAACTGGGACCACTGAAACGGGATTTACTGCGTTGTCTCTTTCCATTCAACCATCCCACTCGATCCGAAAACATAAGACCAGATTTCAAATAATTCACACGCCCATAAAACTCAATTCCCTCCGGATGAAAAACACCTACTGGAAGCCCCAGCTGCTTAAGGACTGTCGGAGAATAGGAACCATATTCCTGCATCGATTCCACGTAAAAAAAAGTTTTGGAGTTCTTAAAAATTCGCGACCCATTTTTTTCAAGTCCAAGAAACAAAGGAAACAATCCGGTCTGCCAATCAAACAAATGAAAAATATCAACTGGGCGTTTAAGTTGTTGGGCCAAGGCCATCGCAGCTTTACAAAAGAGAGCGCTCCAGAGAGCCGGATCTCGGGTGGGAATTGAAACCATATAAACCCCAGGTAAAAGAGAACCGCGAGTTAATTTTGTGATTCCAACTGAATATTTTTCAGAGAGCGTGAGGGTATGACGGGTTAGACGAGTGGAGGAGAGTTTTGTTTTTGGAAGTAATAACGGGTCAAATGGAATGAGCGCGTTGATTTTTACCCCCTCATTAACCAATTTGGGGATAACTGAGCCAGGTCGGCATTTAACTTCTCCTTTAGATCTAAAAAAGAAGTTGTTATTTGGACAAACCCATATGACGTGGGGCGATTTTTGCATAACGTTCTCCGCCCTTGGATAATAATATTTTATTAAGGCACTAACCTCCCTTATTTGCAGAGGGGGTTCGTCGCTGAGTCAAGTTTTTAAAAAAACCGACCTTGCCGGCGACCTTTTTCATCCATCCGGGTTGATCGGCATGGGTGTGCCCCGCGGGTTGATTTTTCTTTTGTCCTTCTTTTTCATTTTTAGCGGCTTCCGCCTCCGCCACTTTGGCAGCATTAAGAGCCGCCTTTTCGCGCTCTTTTCGGTTCATAACTTCGTCTTTTTCAAGATGACATTTCTTATATTTTTTTCCCGAACCACAATGACAGGGATCGTTACGTCCAATGGTGATACTCATAAATTACTCCTTCTGCGAATTTTCGGGGTGACAGGACTTGAACCTGCGGCCTCTTGCTCCCAAAGCAAGCGCTCTAGCCAACTGAGCTACACCCCGTTTCAGTTTCGATTTCTTAACTTTTTTTATCCACGACTTGTTTACGGCCTTCCGCCTCAGGCGGACGCTCTAGCCAATTGAGCACCACCCCCGACAAAAGGGGGATTCTAGCACACACTCCCCGGTGGGTTGTGGCAAAGTTCCCCTTCCTGGTTTTAGATTAGAAAAGCGTATAGATAAACGGTGCCGCAGGGGTGCTCGAGAAAAAAACCAGGGCCCCCAACAATAACGTCACAAGGACAATGGGAAGCAACCACCATTTTTTGTTGGTTTTTAAGAAATACAAAAATTCACTCAGCAAATTATTGCGATTTGACACGACATTCTCCTTTTAAAAAAGATGATCATAATATTTGGGATCAGTGATCTCAGGCAAATCACGCCAGTGCGTTTGTTCTTCTTTGGCGTGGCGACGCCGGCGCAACTCATCGCGTTTAACCAATCGAAAAAAAAGCGCTACCGGCGTTAATATCAAAAAGAAAATAAGCGACAAAACGACCCGCGACATCACCGTTCCCAAAACCAACGCGATCCCCATCCATATCCAATAGAACGGTTTCGACAGGGAGGGGAGGGTCAAAGTCAAGAGACAGATGGCCACCGCCCCCCCCCATATTCGATAGGCAATCTGAGGGTTTCCCTTAAAAAAAATGATCAATCCAATGATTCCAAACCCAATCAAAATAGTCCAACCGAACTTTCTCAGTTCAGAAGTGGATGGGCGCCAGTTTATTTTTGGGGTCATATCAATCCGCCTTGGTAAATTTCTTTTTATATTCATCGGCCCCCGGCATGGGCGGCTGATCTTCTTTCAGCAAAATACAATTCTGAAGCACCAATACATCCATATCCGTGAACATGAAACACCGATAGGCTTCCTCAGGGGTATTCACGATGGGTTCTCCTCGAATATTAAAACTGGTGTTGATGAGAACGGGGCACCCCGTTTTCTTGTAAAAAGCGTCCACCACCGAATGGAACATCCCATTGCGTTCTGGAGTTAAAGTTTGAACGCGCGCGCTGTAATCAACATGGGTTACCGCGGGAATATCGGATCGGCTGACATTCAGAAGATCAATCCCCATTTTTCCTTGGGATTCTTTTTCGGCTAACGCATTTCGATGGTTGTGTTTGACCGGCCCCACCAAAAGCATGTAAGGACTGATATCGTCAAGATCAAAATATTCTTTTTCATGTTCTTCTAAAACAACAGGAGCGAATGGACGAAAGGACTCTCGAAATTTTATTTTGAGATTCATTTTTGATTGCATGTCTTGTCGGCGAGCATCCCCCAGAATACTGCGTGCCCCCAAAGCGCGTGGGCCAAATTCCATCCGCCCATAGAAGAAACCCACCACTTTTGCCTGTTGCAATTGATCCGCCACAGCACCAGGAAATGTTACATCGTCATAAGTCTTAAAAGAGGCCCCCACACTTTTGAGGTATTTCTCAATTGTGTCAGTTTTAAATTCAGGCCCCAGATAACTCCCCTTTTGTGAATCCTGCGGCGCCGCCACCCGTTCATTCCCCAAAACCTCATGCCAAGTCATCAAGGCGGCTCCCAAACTTCCGCCCGCATCTCCGGCCGCGGGCTGTATGAACAATTTCTTAAAAATCTTTTCTTTTGAGATCAATCCGTTGGCCACGCAATTAAGCGCGCACCCCCCCGCCATACACAAATAATCAGCCCCCGTTATCTTTTTGGCTTGAACCGCCAAGGCCAACATCACTTCTTCACAAACTTTTTGAACGGAAGCGGCCAAATCCATTTCTCGTTGTGTCAGGTTGGATTCACTCTTTCGAGGAAGTCCGCCAAACAATTCATGGAAACGGTCATTGGTCATGGTCAGTCCTTGGCAATAGTTGAAATAGGACATGTCCATCCAAAAAGAGCCGTCCTGTTTTAAATCAATTAAGTGTTTCCGAATAAGATCGGCAAAACGAGGAACTCCATAGGGCGCTAACCCCATCACTTTGTATTCACCGGAATTGACACGAAAACCCAAGTAGTAGGTGAAGGCACTGTAGAGAAGACCCAATGAATGAGGAAATCGTATTTCCTTGAGCAAACGAAGCCGATGGCCCTGCCCGATACCCAAGGTGGTCGTGCTCCATTCCCCGACCCCGTCAATGGTGAGTATGGCCGCTTCTTGAAAAGGAGAAGGATAGAAGGCGGAGGCGGCGTGGGACTGGTGGTGCAACATGTAATGCAAGGGACCGGTATATTCGTTGCTGAGGCCCTTGTCGATTTCTCTTGATAGAAAAAGTTTTTCGTGAAGCCAAACGGGGAGAGCTGACATAAAGGACGGAAGGCCTTTCGGAGCGTAGGACAACCAGGTCTCAAAGAGACGATCAAAGGTCAAAAGAGGTTTATCGTAGTAAGACACATGTTCGATGTCCTTAAGCGTGAGACCCAAATCTTGCAAACCATGGGTAATGGCCTGGAGAGGAAAATTCCGATCGTGTTTTATTCGAGTAAAACGTTCTTCTTGGGCAGCGTAGAGCACTTCCCCATCTTTAATAATGCACGCAGCGCTGTCATGATAAAATGCGGAAATTCCGAGGATAATCACTGAACGATCTTATAATACTCTTTGTACCAGGCAATAAATTCATTGATACCCTGTTCGATGTTCACTTGAGGAGTAAACCCCAATTTTTCCCGCGACCAATCGATATCGGCGGAGGTTTCAGGCACATCCCCCATTTGAAGCGGCAACATATTTTTCTTGGCGGTTTTCCCCAGCTCTTTTTCAATACACTCAATGAAATAATTCAATTCAACCGTTTTGGAATTTCCCAAGTTGAAAATTTCATAGGCGTAATTTTTCTCCATTGAAGCCACGATCCCTTGAACAATGTCCGTAATGAAGGTGAAATCTCGTTTCATCTGGCCATGGTTATAAACGTCTATGGGTTTACCTTCCAAGATGGCCTTGGTAAATTTAAAAAGCGCCATGTCCGGCCGGCCCCACGGGCCATAAACGGTAAAGAATCTTAACCCCGTGCAATGAATTCCATAAAGGTGATGATAAGTGTAGGCCAGAAGTTCATTGTATTTTTTCGTGGCGGCGTAGAGAGAGATGGGTTTGTCCACGGGGTCCTTAACGGAAAACGGAACTTTTTTATTTCCCCCATATACAGAAGAAGAGGAGGCGAAGATGAAAGACCTGACTCCGTTGTGTCGACAGGCCTCCAACAGATTCAGCGTTCCGATGTTGTTGGCCATTTCGTAGGCATAGGGGTTTTCGATGGAATAACGTACACCCGCCTGAGCCGCCAGATGACAGACCTGATCAAAGGTGTTTTCCTTGAAAACTTTTTCAACGGATCCACGGTCCGCAATATCCCCCGTGATGATACGAATTTTCCCTTTTAATCTTTCGGCTCGGGCGTGCTTTAGGTGTACGTCGTAATAATCATTGAAGTTATCGAGGCCTATAACCTCGTGGCCTTTTTTATGCAAGGCCTCACAAGTCCAGGATCCAATGAACCCCGCCGCCCCAGTCACCAATATTTTGGACACGTTTTATTTCCTATTGCGCTAAAAATCATCTTCAGTTTTTGAATAGATGGGTTCAGCTCCAACCTCACCGACTTCCTCTCCTAAATCCCCTTCATTCTCATTATCCAAATCAGAATCGAGTTCTGAATCAAAATCACTTTCTTTCTTTGAGGGTTTCACTTTTCTAACTGTTTTCTTCACCAACTTTTTGGATGCTTTCTTTTTGGGCATTGTCTCCTCCGCATAAAAAATTGAGACATGGTTTTTAGCAAAAAACTATGATCCGTCGGCATGACAACACCATTTTATTTTCCATACCACAAGAAGGGAGCGATCCTCTTGCTATTTACTGCTCTATCCTTTTTGGTTTATTGGCGAAGTCTCACCTACACATTTCATTATGATGACTATGCGAAAATCGTATTCAACCAAGGAACAAAAAGAATCGACCACGCATTTCTGTCCATCATAAATCGCTCTTATCAATCCAGTGACAGAACGCTCAGCCAACAAATGTACAGACCTTTTTTCACGTTGGGATCAGCTGTTTTGAATTTCATCAGTGGTGGAAAACCCACTGGTCATCGTCTCCTGAATATATTCCTGCATGGAGTGAACGCGACATTGGTGACCTTACTGGCCATGGGACTTTTCGGATTATCTTTGACAACCGGCATCGTTTGCGGACTGGCCTTCCACCTACATCCAACTCAGGTGGAATCTGTAATTTGGGCTTCTGAGTTATCGAACACCATGGCATCGTTTTGTGTCCTGGCCAGTCTTTGGATCTGGGAGAAATCCCGCCAATCGGTTTCCACAAATAGAATTTGGTTTATCCCTGTTTTGTATGTCATGGGGTTGGGTTTTCGAGAAACTCCGATCATGCTTCCATTTATATTAACGAGCTTGACCCTTGTTTTCCCACTCCCTCAAAAAATCCATCGTCCATTTTTAAAAATGCTCTCTACACTTTATTTTCTCACAATGGCCTACCTGTTCATGAGAAATATGGTTATTGGCAGAATGAGCCACCTTTCACCAGATGAATTCTCGTGGTTTACCTACCTCTGGAGCATACTGATTAGCTTTGGAATGTCTCTTCGATTTTTATTGATTCCGTTCCCTTCCTCGATTAACCACCGTCCCTGGACATTGCCCCCTGAAAATTTATTTTTATTGGCCGCAACTCTCGCCATCCTGATATCTATTATCTTCTTGTCTACCTGGGGGGCTTTACGACGAAAAAACAAATGGTGTTTGAATTTCCTGATTTTGGTTTTGTTTTGGCTTCCCACTTCCCAATTAATCCCCATTCGATCAATTTTTTCTGAGCGCTTTCTATATTTATTGATTGTTCCTTTCAGCTGGAGCATGGGAATGCTTTATCAAAAATATGAAGAAGGGATTCGATGGCTGATGGCTTCCTATCTGGTGGGAATCACTCTGTTAACTTTTAAGACCATCCCTTCTTGGGAAAACGATCAAACACTCTGGGAACAAGCCATCAAATCCTATCCCACTTACTGGAACAATTGGGTTTTTCTCGCTGAATGGCAGAAAACAAACGCCCTGTTAAAAAATCAAAGAACATCGCAAGAGAACGAAGATTGGAGGAACCAGGCCGAAAAAAATTACATCCAGGCTCTTCGGTGCGGACTTCCCTCCACCAACGCCGCTCGTATTTTCTTAAGATTGACCGAAATCAATTTCCAGCAAGGAAAATTGAAAGAAGCAAAGGTTCATGCCCAACGCGCTCTGGCAATCAATCCCAATTTGGCAACGGAATACGAAATGTTAAGGAGAAAATATGTCCACTGACTTGTCACTCAAAGAACATTCAAAAATTATCACCGAAGGAGCGGAGCGGGCCCCCCACCGCGCCTTTTTACGCGCCATGGGGCTCGGAGACAAAGAAATAAACAGTCCCTTTGTGGGAGTCGCGAGCTCTTGGAATGAAGCCACCCCTTGTAACCTCACTCTTAATCGACAAGCCGCCGCCGCCAAAAAGGGAGTGGCAAATCAGGGAGGAACCCCCCGTGAATTCGTGACCATCGCCGTTTCAGATGGGATCGCCATGGGACATGAAGGCATGAAGGCTTCTCTCATCAGCCGGGAAGTGATCGCAGACTCTGTTGAACTCATGATGCGGGCGCATGGCTATGACGCATTGGTTGCTTTGGCGGGATGCGACAAATCCCTCCCCGGCATGATGATGGCCATGCTTCGACTCAATGTGCCAGCCATTTTCCTTTACGGCGGAACCATCAAACCCGGACGATTTCAAGGCCATGATGTCACTGTTCAGGACGTTTATGAAGCCGTGGGTGCCCACGCCGCTGGGAAAATGAGCGATGCCGAACTTCGAGAAATAGAGTGTTCGGCCTGTCCCGGCGCCGGTTCATGCGGAGGACAATTCACCGCCAATACCATGGCCTGCGCCGCCGAGGCCATTGGCCTCGCTCTTCCCGGCTCGAGCGCCCCCCCCGCGGAAGATCTTGAACGAGATCAATACGCGTTCAAATGCGGGGAGATGGTGATGAACTTGTTGAGAAAAGGAATTCGCCCACGCGATATCGTGACCAAAAAAGCACTGGAAAATGCGGTGACCATCGTGGCGGCCACCGGAGGCTCCACCAATGCGGCGCTGCATTTACCGGCCTTGGCGAATGAAGCAGGAATCAAATTGTCTTTGGATGAAATTCAGCGCATTTCTCACCGAACCCCTGTCATTGCCGACCTCAAACCCGGCGGACGTTTTGTGATGCAGGATGTGTACAACGCCGGCGGTGTGCCTGCGATTATGAAAGTGCTTTTAGAGGCGGGCCTTCTCCATGGGGACTGCTTGACTGTGAGCGGAAAAACGATCAAGGAAAATCTGGAAGGCGTCACGATCCCCTCTGGACAAGAGGTCATCCTCCCCATCAACCGGGCCTTGGACAAAACCGGCGGACTGGTGATTCTCAAAGGTAATTTGGCACCAGAAGGCGCGGTCATAAAAGTGGCCGGAGTGAAAAAACGGGTGCATGTGGGTCCCGCCAAGGTGTTCGATGGCGAGGATGCCGCATTCGCCGCGGTCCAGGCCAAAAAAATTCAAAAGGGCGACTGCGTGGTGATCCGCTATGAAGGCCCCAAAGGCGGACCCGGCATGCGTGAAATGCTCGGGGTGACCGCGGCCATTGTCGGACAAGGATTGGGATACGATTGCGCCCTCTTAACCGACGGTCGGTTCAGTGGAGCCACCCGAGGACTCATGATTGGTCACGTGGGGCCTGAGGCTCAAGTGGGAGGCCCCATTGCCGTGATTAAGAATGGGGACATCATCGAAATCGATGCCGTGAAAGGCCGGCTCAACGTGAAAATTTCCGCGGCTGAAATCAAAAAGCGCCTCAAAAAATGGAAACCCCGCAAACCCATGTACAACGCCGGCGCTCTCTGGAAGTACGCGCAACTCGTGGGACCAGCCTGCTTTGGGGCCCTGACCCACAAAGGCCCGGCCCGGCGATAAGTCTACCGGCTCCTTTCGGTTTTGAGCATCACGGTTTTGACTTTTCCATTTCGAATGATGTTCACTGGAACGGTTTGACCGGGTTTGGTGTCGCTCACCATATCCTGAAGCATTTGGGCGGTTGAAATCTTTTTGCCGTTAAAAGCGGTGATAATGTCCCCGGGCTGCAAACCGGCCTTGCTGGCCGGGGCCCCTTGAACAATATTGCCGATCAAGACGCCTTCTTTGACCGGTAAATTAAATTGAGTGGCGACCGCAGGGCTGACTTGAATGATTTCAACCCCCATCCAGCTGCGCTCCACATATCCTTTCTCAACCAAATCCTTCAAAATCAGTTTGGCATCGTTCACGGGGATGGCAAAACCAATGCCTGAAAAAACACCGGTGGGCGCATATATGGCCGTGTTGATTCCCACCAATTCTCCCCTTAAATTGACCAAGGCCCCTCCGGAATTGCCTCGATTGATGGCGGCGTCGGTTTGAAACAAATTCCGAAAACGTTTTTCTTCAATATTTAATGATTGCCGAATGGCTGAAATGATTCCGGAGGTGACCGTCTGCTCCAACCCAAAGGGAGATCCAATGGCCAATACCCAATCACCCACCCGAGTTTGAGAAGAATCAGCCAAAGGAAGGTAAGGAAAGGGTTCCGTCCCTTTGATCCGAATCACCGCCAAGTCGGTGCGAGGATCTGTCCCCACCACTTTTCCCGGATATTTTTTTTCGTTGGACAAGGTCACCGTCAACTCGTCCGCTCCTTGAACAACGTGATTGTTGGTCAAGATCAAACCGTCTTCTCCAATTATCACACCTGACCCGGTCCCCTCCCTCCTATATTCACGAGGCCTTTGACGCGGTGAGACGCCCCCTCCATAATATTGCTCGAAAAATTCATTCGGATCTCCATAGAAAAATTCATAGGGATTGCTCTGAACACGGGTAATTTGAACGGCTGCAATATTCACAACCGCCGGTTTGGCCATTTCCGCCACTTTGGAAAAAGCATCTTGTAGCGCCAACACTTGCGCCGGAGGCTCAATCAACGTTGGTTTCGCCAAAAGGTTGGAGGCCAAGAAAAGGGAAAGGATCAGAATTCGAAGTTTTTTTGTCATGGATTTTCTCCTTGTATTTGAATTGAGAAAAAATTATTTTTTTGGAGAAAAAACGGCAATCGAACTTGTATAGCCATGCAAATAGGTTTTCCCTCCCACCGGTCCGATTTCTCCATTGCAGAAAAAGCCTCCCACCGGGATATCCCCCACAATGGATTTAAGCATGGAGGAATCATGGTTGGGTTCCCCATAAAGCCGTTGTCCGCGACCCAAACAAGAAAACATCACCGCTCCCGATTCAGAAGGATTGCCCGCCGCCATCACCCGAGATTGGGCCGAATGGGATTTGGACAACATTAAATTTAGATCGTCTCGCGAAGTTGCGGCGTCCCTCAAATGAAATTGAACCACTTGACCATTTCTTAACGAGGCCCCGATCGCCAAAATGCCTTTTTTGGGATCAACGCCAATAATGTTTCTCACCAAAAAGTCACCTTGCTTGGGATCGGCATTAAAAGGGTCCATCAAAATTCCCAAAAAGAGGGATGTTTGTGTCAATTCTTGATCTCGAGGCGAAAGGCGGGCGTATAAATCTTGAATATAAGCGAGCGGTGGTTGATTGTTCACCGCCAAGAGGACATTGCCATCTGAGTGCGTAATGGTCACCGGCTGACCGATGGGGCGGCATCCTTGCGCCACAATCGCTTCGACAAACAAATTTCCTGAAAGTGAAAGTCCCACCGCGCCCTTTGAAAGAATTTTGTTGTCGCACAAAAGCAAATTTTCATTGGGGCTCCTTCCGCCTGAAGCCAATCCACCCACTTTAATGGATCCAGGATAGGCGTAGTCCAACCCCGTGCTGAGGGCATCGGTATCGATTGAAAAGGGATCGGACAAAATCAAGAAACTGGGTTTCTTATCTGGGGAGGCGTGAACCAACTCTCGCCATAAACGAGGAGACGCGTCCGGCGATGGCAATTGATCTTGTTGAAGGGTAAACGTATGAATTTCAACGTCGGGAAGTTTGGCCACTGTTAAACTGACCGCGGGTTTTTCTTCAATCTCGCGCCCGTCTCCAATCACTCCGCCTCCCGTACAACCCAACAAATGTTTAAAACGCAACTCTTCCTTTAAGATCGGCCACAAATCAATGACATCGGGGCGATAGGTGGACGAAATAAACAATAACCCCAAATCGGCCTGATCGGAATCCATACGAACTTTTACCTCACGCGCAGCCTCGCGCAAGGCCCGTTCAAGAGATGATGAAGAATGAAGCGTGGAAAACCATTTCATCGACCGCTCAACCGCCCATGTTCTTTATAGATACATTTGTTCATCACCACTTTAAGACCAGCCCCCCATGCTCGTTCGGCCGCGGCATTGTGAACAATCCCTTCCTGCATCCAAATAACTTTGGCCTTTTTTTGAATGGCTTCTTCAACGATTGCCGGCACGGCCTCAACCGGCCTAAAAATATCCACAATATCGATACTCTCCGGAATATCCGCCAAGGATTTATAAACTTTTTGACCAAACAGTTCTCCAATACCGGGATTGACACCAATGACCTTAAACCCTTGATCCATTAAATATTTCGCTATCCAGTGACTCGGACGATCTTCTTTGGGAGATACCCCAATCACCGCAATGGTTTTGGAGTGGGACAAAATATCACGCACTTCCTGAGAGGTGGAGTTATGTTTGGGAATTTCACATTCCATGTTTCAACTCCTTAACAAATTCAGTCACTCCTTGTTCCCATGGAGGCAACTCGAAAAATGCCCCTTTTTCCGTTTTGAGAACTGAAAATCGGGGCCGCGCGGCTTTGCGAGGGAAATCCGCCGACAAAACCGGGTGAACCTTTTTTTTGACGTCCATCATCTGGAAGAAATAACGAATGAACTCAAACCAGGTGGTTCGGCCCCCCCCTGCAAGATGATAGAGGCCGGGACCTGACTTATTCTCCACCATGTCTAAAATTTTCTTGGCAAGATGGGGCGCGTAGGTGGGACACCCCCACTGATCACTCACGACTTTAATCTCAACATTGTCTCCCAAAGCCAAAAGCCGTAGCGCCAAATTCCGCCCCTTGACGTTGAATACCCAAGATGTCCGAACCACGATGGCGCGGGAATTTTCTTGGAACACCGCCTGTTCTCCCTCCCATTTGCTTTTTCCATAAACCGACAAGGGAGCCGTGGGTGAGGATTCCGTATAGGGGTTTGAAGAGGTTCCATCAAACACATAGTCAGTCGAAAAATGAATTAAAGGAATACCGGCTTTTGAAGTCCATTTCGCCAATAACTCCGGCCCCGTTTTATTCCCCAAATAAGCTTGTTGGGGTTCCTCTTCGGCTTGATCGACAAGGTTATAGGCCGCGGTGTTAATCACCAGATCGGGTTGGTGTTGATTCATTATTTTTTCAATCTGGACCGAATGGGTGATATCCAATTCGCTGTGGGAGGTAAACACGCCCGAGAGAGTGGACCGGTGAGGCATTTCTGTTTGCAGGGCACGCGCCAGTTGACCCGAAGAGCCCGTGACCAGAATTTTCATGCTTTGTAAGCGGCGTGATTGATCAGGATGGAAGAGATGTCTTTAAACGGGGTCCAGCGTTCATCTTTGGGAGAAAGCAGGGGATGCGAAATGGGCCAGGCAATTCCAATCTCAGGATCATTCCAGATAATTCCCCCCTCGTCATTTTTGTCGTAGAAATCGGTCACCTTGTATTCCACTTCAGCCTGTTCACTCAGTGTCACAAAACCGTGCGCCAGTCCCACGGGGACAAACAACTCCGTGAAACTTTCACTCGAGAGAGTGAATCCTTGCCATTTTTTAAAAGTAGGGGAACCGGCCCGCAGATCCACAACGACGTCAAAGATTTCTCCTGATAGAACACGAACCAATTTCGCTTGGGGTCGACTCATCTGAAAATGCAAGCCCCGGAGCGTTCCCTTGACTGAGCGTGAATGATTGTCTTGAACAAAGGAGGCCTGGATCCCCGCTTGCGCGAATTTCTTCTGATGATAATTTTCGAAGAAAAAACCACGTTCATCTCGGAAAACGTGGGGTTCAATGAAGACCAAACCGGGGATATCAGTGGGAGTGAATTTCACGTTAATCGGTGGCGTGCTCTGCCACCCTCATTAAATATTGGCCATAGTCGTTATTTTTCATGGGTTCAGCCAAACGAATCAATTGAGCTTCCGAAATATAATTCAACTTGTACGCGATCTCTTCCACACACGATACTTTTAGCCCCTGACGGGACTGGATGGCTTCAATGAAATTACTGGCCTGGAGCAAGGCCTCATGGGTTCCGGTGTCGAGCCAGGCAATACCGCGCCCCAATTTCTGAACGTGTAATTGTTTTTTCTTTAAATACGCCTCGTTCACATCGGTGATTTCCAACTCGCCGCGTTTCGAGGGTTTGAGGCCCGCCGCGATCTCAAGGACTTTGTTGTCATAAAAATAAAGTCCTGTGACCGCATAATTGGAGCGGGGTTTCTTCGGCTTTTCTTCAATGTGAATGGCTTTCCCTTTGGAATTAAATGTCACGACGCCATATCGTTCCGGATCCCGGACCTGATAACCAAAAACCGTGGCGCCGGTGGTTTGAGCGGCAGCCTTTGTCAAAATCTGCGGCAATCCATGGCCGTAAAAAATATTATCTCCCAGCACCAAAGCCACACGGTCCTTGCCCACAAAGGACCAGCCAATCAAAAACGCCTGGGCCAACCCCCCTGGATGAGGTTGCGCCGCATATTGCAATTGAAGCCCCAAGGATTCGCCATCCCCCAGCAGCCGTTTAAAACTGTCTTGTTCATGAGGCGTTGTGATAATCAAAATTTCCCGTATACCCGCCAGCATGAGAACCGAAAGCGGGTAATAAATCATGGGTTTGTCATAAATGGGGACCAACTGTTTGCTCACGGCCCGCGTCACAGGGTAAAGCCGGGAACCCGAACCACCCGCCAATATAATTCCTTTCATGGTCTCTCCAATAAGCCCAAACGTTCCCGGCGATATTTTCCGGATTGGACGTTTTCACACCACTCTTTATGTTCCAGATACCACTCCACCGTCTTTTCCAAAGCCGAGTCAAAACTGTATTGAGGTTTCCATCCAAGTTCCTTTTTGATTTTCGAAATATCGATGGCATACCGATGGTCATGGCCCGGTCGATCTTTCACAAACGTTTTTAAATCTTTATGACTTTTCCCCTGAGGCAACGGACGCAACGAATCCAAAATAGCGCAAATTTTATCCACCACTTGAAGGTTCGTTTTTTCGGCCAATCCTCCCAAGTTATATTTTTCACCCGGTTTCCCTTTCCGCAAAGCCGTCAGCAGTCCGGCGCAATGGTCTTCCACATACAGCCAATCTCGAACATTGCTCCCATCCCCATAGATGGGAAGCGGTTTCCCCTCCAGCGCGTTTAAGATGGTGAGAGGGATCAGTTTTTCGGGAAATTGATAGGGCCCAAAATTATTGGAGCAATTCGTGATCAAGGTGGGCAATCCATAGGTCGCGAAATAGGCGCTCACCAAATGATCGGCCCCTGCTTTCGAGGCTGAATAGGGAGAATTGGGGGCGTAGGCCGTCTGTTCGGTGAAAGCGCCCGTTTTCCCCAAAGAACCATAGACTTCATCGGTCGAAACATGATGGAACCGAAAACGGTTTTTGTCTTCTTGGATTAAAGATCCGAAATACTTTCGCGCCGCCTCTAAAAGAACAAAGGTTCCCATCACATTGGTGTTCACAAAAGCATGGGGGCCATCGATGGAGCGGTCCACATGGGTTTCGGCCGCGAAATTCACAACAGCGGAGGGCTCATAATCCTTAAATAAATTTTTCATGGCCGTGGCGTCAGCTATATCCGCTTCCAAAAAAACAAAACGCGCGTTGGAGGAAACGTCTTTAAGGCTTGAGAGGTTGCCGGCATAGGTGAGCTTGTCAACAATAACGAGACGGGCCTGCGTCTGCGCGAGGGCCAGACGCACATAGTTGGAGCCAATGAACCCAGCCCCTCCGGTAATAACGATTGTTTCCATATTTTTGTAGGTGTTTCATATCAAATTTTAATATTGATTGCGGATATGGACTTGGTAATTATTGGAGGAGGCCTTTCCGGCCTCACCGCGGCTTTCACCGCGAAAAAAAGGGGACGTTCGGTTCTGCTCTTGGAATCCTCGTCTCGTTTGGGGGGCGTCATACGATCGGAAGAAACACAAGGGTTTCTGTTGGAATACGGTCCCAATACCATTCAGATTAAACCCGAGCTGTTTCAGTTGATTGAGGACCTGAACCTCACCTCCCAAATGCAAATTGCCGACGTTAGAACTCCGCGGTATATTTTTCGAAGGGGACAATTACACGCTGTTCCAATGTCGCCCCAAACCTTGATCACCACCCCGCTCCTCACCCCCCAAGCGAAATTTCGCCTTTTTAAGGAACCGTTTGTCCCCCCTCGAACAGAAAAGGGTGATGAAACACTCCACGCATTTATCGAACGCCGCTTGGGAGGCGAAGTGGCCACTGAACTGATGGCGCCGTTCGTTTCGGGCGTCTGGGCGGGAGACACCCAACAACTATCGGCCCATGCTTTCCCTCAAATGGTGACGTGGGAAAGAGAACAGGGTTCGATACTGAAAGGAATCCTGAGAGGAAGGAAAAATAAAACGTTGCCCGCCAAACAATCCCCCAAAGGGTTGCTTTCGTTTCCAACGGGTATTGAAACCTTAACCCAAGTTCTCGTCAAGGCTCTTGAATCCAATATAAAAGTGAAGGCCGCAGTTTTAAACGTGACCAAAACGCAAGAAGGCTGGAAAATTTCGGGAAAAGATTTTGATGTGATTTCACAAAATATATGTTTTGCCACACCCGCTCCTGCCACCGCCACAATGATTGCCTCCTTCGCGCCGGAAGCCGCCTTTACACTCAAGCAAATTCCCTACGCCTCCTTGGCGGTTCTACATGTGGGTTTTAGAGAGGATCAAATCCACCGTCCCAAACCCGGGTTCGGATTTCTCTGCAACCCCAGTGAACACCAGGAAATTTTAGGTTGCCTCTGGAATTCTCAACTTTTCCCCCACCGCGCCCCCAAGGACATGCAATTGTGGACGGTGTTTATGGGAGGAACCACACAACCTCATCTCTTGGGATTGGACGACGCCACCTTGATCCATAAAGCCATGAATGTTTTGCGCCCCCTCATGGATATTTCAGGGGATCCCGTTTTCTCCAAAATAACCCGCCTCGACCGCGCCATTCCCCAATACACCTTGGGACACAAAGACCGCATGCGCGTACTGGAAGAAACCGAACAAAAACATTCAGGTCTCCGATTCATTTCAAACATCCGAGGCGGGATCTCCGTTGGAGACGTGGTGCGAGAGGCGACGGGATAGGCCAAGTCTTTATGTTTTTTTGAGAAGTGAACCTGCTATGATTCTGAACCCTCCAATTTAATTCGGCATCCCTTCCTGCTTCCACCGGAGTTTTTATGTCTTATCTAATCCCAACCAGCTATCTAGAGCGCCGCATATTTCTTATTCGCCGACAAAAAATAATGCTTGATGAGGACCTGGCCACACTTTACGGTGTTCCAACCAAGAGAATAAATGAACAGGTGAAAAGAAACTTAAAGCGCTTCCCAAAAGATTTCGCATGTAGTGTTTTCATACATGCGAATTGTCTCTAAATGAAAACTAGATTCAGACGGAAAAAAGGACATTGACATGATCAATTATCAACAGAATTTATTTACCCATCCCCAAATTGCGACCTTAGAAACAGGGCGCGGGCGACATAGAAAATATCTTCCGCTGGCGTTTACAGAACAAGGTGTCGCGATGCTTTCATCTGTATTGAGCAGCAACCGCGCTATTGAGGTCAATATTGCCATCATGCGCGCGTTTGTTCGTCTGCGAGAAATGATCGCCTCCCACCGAAAATTGGCGAGTAAGTTAAAAGTTCTGGAATTGCGAATGGGTGAACAGGATGCTCACATCCGCTCAATCTTTGAGGCAATTTATGAACTCACACAGCCCGCGAAAATAGGATTTAAACCCTGATGTTTTTTCGGTTCTTGTCCTGGAAAGGGGAGGTGGGGCAAAGGCGAGAGAGGGGGCACGCTTTACACACGGGACGAGGGCGGCAATGATCTTTGGCCAGGCGGACCAGAAGCGCGTGATACTCAGCATACAGGCGGAGAGACGAAGGGATCTCATTCTGGAATAATTGTTGGATCTCATTGTAAGTTTCTTGGCCCTTGAGAACCCCCCACCGTTGGGCCACCCGTTTGGTATAGGAATCCACCACAAACACGGTCTTTCCGGCTGAATAAAGCAACATCGAGTCCGCCGTTTCAGGTCCCACTCCATGCAGGGCCAACAGTTTTTTCCGCACCTCCGCCAAAGAACCCTGAAAATAAACGGAAAATTTTCCCTGAGCCTCTTTTTGGATGACTGTCAAAAAAGTTTTGACCCGGATTGTTTTTTGACGAAAATAGCCGCTGGACCGAAACAACCGTTCCATTTGAGGTTTGGGCAGGGTGAGAAGCTTCCGGTGGTTCAACAAGTCTCGCTCTTTTAATCCCCGCAATACTTTGACCACATTGCTCCATTGAGTATTTTGGGTCAGGAGGGCCCCCAAACAAATTTCAAACCGATCCTGTTCGCTTAAATTCCGAAGGGATTTCCCGGGTTGATAAACAGGCGCGATCTCCAGCGCTGGTGTGATGGGCCACCACCCTTGAGCCCCGTAAGAAGAGTAAAGCCGGTGATAGGCCGTCAAAATAATACTGGGTTTCACACCGTTTTAGAAAAAACTTTTTTCTCTCCGGGTTTGGGGAGGTAGGCATCGAACGGCATCGCCAAGTTACGCAGGAAAACACGGCCGATATCGGTGGGACGAATTTCATGTTTTGAGAGTTGAACGAGGCCGTCTTGCTCAAGTTGTTTCAAGCCCTCAAGGGCCTCTTTAAAATATTCATCAAAATTGATTCCAAACTCTCGTTCAATTTCGGGTTTCATAACCACGGCATGACACATCAGATTTTGAATCACGCGCGAACGAAGTTTGTCATCGGCATTTAATTTAAACCCCCGCACCGTCGCGGCCGCACCCGCCTGAATGGCTTTTTGATAGGCCATCAGCTCGCGTTCATTTTGGAAATAAGAGCCATATATATGGCTGATAGCGCTCATCCCCAACCCCAAAAGATCCGTTCCCGCTTTGGTGGTATACCCCTGAAAATTACGCCAAAGGGTTCGATCGGCCCGGGCCCGAGCCATTTCATCTCCGGGTTTGGCAAAGTGATCCATTCCAATATATTCGAAACCGGCGGATGAAAACATTTTCATGGCGAGCAAAAAGATATTCAACTTTTCCTTTTCCCCTGGCAAATGAGGCGCGATGACATCCTGATGTGTCTTCATCCACGGCACATGGGCATAGGAGTAAACCGCCAGACGATCAGGATTTAGAATAAGAACTTTCTGAATGGTGATTTCAAATGATTTTTCTGTTTGGTGGGGAAGCCCATAAATTAAATCAATATTGATGCTTTCAAACCCCAGGGCGCGCGCCGCATCCACAAGCTTTTGTGTCATTTCAAACGGTTGGTTCCGATTGATGCTTTTTTGAACGAGAGGATCAAAATCTTGAACCCCCATGGATATCCGGTTAAAACCTTGGCCCCGCAAGGCCTCCAGATGTTCAAGTGTTGTTACCCGCGGGTCCACCTCCACTCCCATTTCGGCGGCCGAATCAATGGAAAAAAGGCTGTGAACTTTTTCCATGAACCGAGACAATTTTTCGGGTGAAAAATAAGTGGGAGTCCCCCCTCCCAGATGAAGTTGAACCACCGGTCGCGCGGTCCCCACCCTTGCGGCCACCCAGTTCACTTCTTTGATCAAAGATTCAAGATAGGGATCTTCTTTTCGCCGGTCATGGCCCGTTATAACAGTGGTGCATCCACAGAAATAACAGAGTTGCTGGCAAAAGGGCAGATGAAAATAAAGCGATAGCGGAAATGGCTTTTCGGTCTGACTGCTGGCTGATAGTGTGGCTTCATAGTCGGAGGGACCAAAATCGGATGTCCAAGACGGCGCAGGCGGATAGGAGGTGTAGCGGGGGCCTTGCACGTTGTATTTTTGGAGAAGCTCGAGTGGAATATTAAGCATGATTTTTGACGGCTTCTATCAAAGCGAAAACATTTTCGATGGGAGTCCCCGGCAATATTCCATGCCCCAAATTAAAGATATGACCGGGCCGGCCGGCGGCTTGGTTTAATAGGCGTTGGGCCCGTTCACGAATCTCTTTTGGATGAGAGAATAGGACCGCCGGGTCCAAGTTTCCCATGACGGCGACGTCTCCCAAAACATTCCAGGCCTCGTCCAGTTCCACTCGCCAATCAAGGCCCACCACATCTCCCCCTGCTTCCTTGATCAAGGACAACATGCCGCCGGTTTGAGTCCCGAATGTAATCACCGGCACGCCCGGAGTAATGGATTTGACCAATCGCCGCGTGTGAGGGAGCGCGTAAGTCCTGAAATCTTCAGGAGAAAGGCAACCCACCCAAGAATCAAATATTTGCACCGCCTGAACACCCGCCGCCACCTGCGCATTCAAATATTGGATCGTCACCGTGGTAATTTTTTCCAACAAAGAGTGCCACGTTTGGGGATCTTTCAGCATAAGGCTTTTGGTCTCGATGAAATTTTTAGATCCCTTTCCCTCAATCAAATAAGAGGCCAAGGTAAAAGGGGCCCCCGCAAACCCAATCAAGGGGAGATCCGACTTTAACGCATGACGTGTTTTCCGAATGGCCTGAAGAACGTAGGCCATTGAATCTTCCACATCCACGGCGCTAACCCGTTTTAAATCTTCCGCCGTTTTGAAAGGGTTCGAAATTTGTGGCCCCTGATCTTTTCCATAGGACAACTCAAACCCCATCGGCTCCACAATGGGGAGAAGGTCCGAGAAAATAATGGCGGCGTCAACACCCAAACGATGAGCCGCGTCCACCGTGACTTCTGCGGCCAAATCAGAATTTTTACACAGTTCCAAGAAAGACACTTTGGCCCTTAACTCCCGATACTCTTTCATATATCGTCCCGCTTGACGCATGAGCCAAATGGGGGTCCGGTCGGTTTTCTCTTTTCGGCAGGCCTTCATAAACCGACTATCGAAAAGCGCGTCGCCCTTTTTGGAAGCGCCAGTCTTGGGGAAGTGAATATTCAAAGGGACTCTTTTTTTATTTTCGAGAACGCTCTGGCTGGCCTCGGCGGCCTTGGCCACCAACGCTCCCATCATCGGACGCTCCGGCTCCATATCAACCGCAAGCCCATAGGCCCGAAGCATGTCTGAACAAGAAGGCCCCACCGATGCCACCGCCAATCGTTCAAAGGCCTTGCGAAATTCCTGCGCCTTTCCCAATTTTCTCGCCATCGCCATGGCGTTTTCAACTTGTGTGGCATTTGTGAACAAAAGAACATCCATCTCCCCTTGAACGATTTTTAAAACAAGATCGCTCAACGGTTTCGTGTCCGTGGGAAGTTGGGACTTGTAAACCGACACCGATCTCACTTGAGCGCCTCGAGCGGAGAGTTCGGCCAAAAACAGGCGATTGGGTTCTCCATATTCTTGAACCGCGACCGTCAGGTTTGATAAATCTTTTTTTTCATCCAAGGTTTTCAACACATCCCGCCAGGTGTTGGGTTCAGGAACCCGAATGTGGGGCGCAAGCCCGACCTCCGCCAGTGCCTTCACCGGTTTGGGCCCCCGAACCACCAAGAGGAGCTTCTCAAGAGCGGCCACCACTTCAGGTGTTGGAACACGGGTCGACAGGGCCTTGATCAAAGTTCGGGTTCCCACCCCTGTCATGAGAATCAACAGATCAATCTGACCCCTTTTCACTTCTTCCCAAAATGAAAACACCTCTTTGTTTTCGTTCAAGGGAACCTCTCTCATGGAGGGGGCGACGAAGGGAATGCCATTCAAGTTTTGGATCAAACGGATCATTTCCGCCTGCATGCGGCTTTCAAATGCCCCAACCCGAAGTCCGGAAAAATCAATGTTTTTTGTGGTGGATGATGAAGAATTCATAGAGGGCTGGGAATATAGCATTCAAACGGAAATGAGATCGACGGCATAGGGGATGCCGTTGATGACCAGGTTGAAGGACTTTTCGTGGGCTTCACCATAGAGTTCGGTTTTATCTTCCATGGCTTTTAGCCAGGTCTGAAAAGCCCCCTCCAGCCAAGTCCAAATTTCGATACGTTCCCCCTGTTTGACCTCATCCGTCAACCGTTCGCGAAGGTGCAGAGCCTGACGTCGATCAGACTTAATAACCACAATCCGAGTTTCTGGGAGGCGGCGCGCCAATTTGTCGAGTTTATTGATGGAAACCTCCCCACATTCGATCCACACATCGATCTCCCCGGCCTCATTCAACGTGCACACATCCGGTCGAATGTCCAAACCCGCCAACCCCGGATGATCGGTGGAAGGTTCAACAATGGGCCCCATGGGAAGAAACATCGTGAAGGCGGCCAATTTCATGGCCAGATGGTCGGCCTTCTCTTCTGGCTTGGCTGCCAAAATAACTTTTCCTGAAAAATCCCCCAGATGGAGTTCCGCCCGAATTTTCAAATACTGTTCCGCACCGTAAACTCAGAATATTCCCCCGCCCCCTCCGTCACACTCACCTCATCCACACGAGCCAAATCAGGCCCTTTGTGGGCCCAGGCGATAAATGATTCCACCGCTTCGGTTTCCCCTTGGACCATGGCCTCCACCGTCCCATCACGACGATTGCGAACCCAACCGGCCACGCCCAAACGTTTTGCCGCGTAATACATGGACATTCGGTAGCCAACGCCCTGGACTTCGCCTTTGATGAGGAGGTGTTTGGTTGATTTATTGGTGGCCATAATTTTTTGCCCCGTTCTTGACAACGGGGAAGAGAACTAATACCCCCTTGAAGAAAGGTCAGGAGTAAAAGTGAAGTTTTCCAATCGGCGAACCCCTGTTTTAATCGATCCATTGGGTCTCAGTTCCAGCCATCGGTATCCAGGCTGTTGTTCATCGATTGAAAATTTTCCCGATTTGGGAAGAAACTGTATGCAGGTTGAAGGAGAGGCCAAAATCTCCACCTTACCCCGTCTGGCTGAAAAATCTTGGTGGATATGCCCCGTCAAGACAACTCGAACATTGGGGTGCTGATCCAACACCTGAAACAATTCGTTCGAGTTCTTGAGCGTCATGGTGTCGAGCCAAGAGGTTTGGGTGGGAAGGACATTGTGATGAAGGCACACCAGCGCGTTTAAGTCTCCATGAACCGAAAGACATTGGTCCAGGTAGTTCAGTTCATATTGTTTCAGCCGTCCCCCATTTTGGCCAACCACGACCGAGTTCAATAGAACGATCTGCCAATTTTGTTCCAGAATCTGCCGGGCAACGTGCACATTTTCAGCCGAGAGAACACGAGAAAAACGCGCCGGCAAATCATGGTTGCCCGGCAAACAAAAAACCGGAACATCGAGCGGCTCAAACATTTCTAAAAATCGTTTATAAGAAAGCTCGGTTTCATCATGAGAAAGGTCTCCGGTGGCCAAAATCAAATCGGGCGGCCAATCCTCTTTTTTGGCCAACTCAAGGACTTTCGCCAGAGATTCCGCCGTGTTCATTCCGCATAACTTCTGATCCAGACCCGCGAAGAGGTGTGTATCCGTGATCTGCAAGATTTTCATTTTGAATGGGGAATTTCGCCCAGCTCCTTCATCGCTTCTTTGAGGTCGCGGTCATGCTGGTGCGATTCAAAATGAGAGAGCAAACTGTAAACAACGGGAACAACAAACAAAGTCAACAAGGTTGAAAGCAGCACACCGCCGATCACCACCTGGGCCATGGGAGCACGCGTTTCAGAGCCAGCGCCAACTGCCATAGCGGTTGGAACAGCGGCAGACATAGTCGAGATGGAAGTCATAATTATGGGGCGCAACCGAATGGGGCAAGCGGCTTTAAGGGCTTCGAGCACACTGTCGCCCTGGCGGCGGCGTTCGTTGGTAAAGTCGACCAACAAGATGGAGTTTTTCTTCACAATCCCCATCAAAAGAATGATCCCAATGGAGCTGTATAAATTAAGCGTGTGACCTGAGAGCCACAAGGCCAAAAAGGCTCCGGTCACGCTAAACGGCAACGCCAATAGAACGGTAACGGGATGAATAAAACTGTTGTACTGAGAAGCCAGCACCATGTAAGCCGTAAAAAGTCCCAGAACAAACACGAAAATCAACCCTTGGTTCGACTCGCCAAAAGTCGCCGCGCTGCCGGAAAAAACCATTCGTGTTCCCTCAGGTAAAAGGTCTTTGGCCAAGCGGTTCATTTCTTGTAAGGCTTCTCCTTGCGATTTGCCCGGCGCCACATTCGCAAAAACGCGAATGGCGCGTTGCCGGTCTTTTCTTGAAATGGATACGAGGCTCGACTTTTCTTTGAGTTCAACCACATCCGCCAAAGAAATCAGTTCCCCGCGATTGTTGCGCACCCATATCTGGCGAATTTGATCGGGTTGGGTGCGGTCCACACCCTCCAAGCGAACGCGAATATCATAGCGGCGCCCCCCCCGCGTATATTTCCCAATGCGAATGCCACCAACCATGGCGTTAATGGCGTTACCAATGGCCTGAACACTCACGCCGCGTTCCGCCGCTTTTTTCCGGTTCGGAATAACTCGAACCTCTGGCTGCCCCAACCGATAATCGGTATCAACATCGGTCATAAGACCAGAGTTTTTCATCTTTTCCTGCAGGGCCTCGCTGACTTGCGACAGTTGATCCCAATCTCGGCCCAGCAAACTCACCTCCACTGGGAAACCCCTTTGAGCAGAAAATCCCTGCTGGGACAAATCTTGAATCACGGCCCGGCGCACGCCGGGAATTTGGCTGAATTCATTTCGAACCCATGACATCACGTCCGCCTGGCTCATGGGCCGTTTGCCCCCTTCTCTTAAGGGTCGTTCTTTGGGATTTTTTAACGTCACGAACATATTGCCGGTATCAGGTTCCCCTCCGCCAAACCCGCCAATGGCCGCGAAGTAATTCAGAACGGCGGGATTCTCCAGAATTTTTTTCTCAGCTCGGAGGAAAACCTTATCGGTAAATTCAAGCGAGGAACCTGTGGGGGTTTGGATCCTAACCAAAAACCGGCTTTGATCCTGGGAGGGAACAAATTCCTTTTTAACGCGCTTTGACAAAGGCACCACCGTCGCAAAAATGCCAAGGGAGATCAGAAGAGTGACTCCTCGGTGGTCCAACACCCATCCCAGCGAACGACTGTAAAGACGGCTTAGAGACTCCATAAATCGGTCCATCTTTCGCCCCAGCCAGGTATTGTGTCCCGTAGACAAAAATTGAGAGCAGCGCATGGGTGTGATGGTGACCGCTTCCACGAGCGATAAACCAACCGCCACCGACATCGTGACGCCAAACTGAAATAAAAATTTCCCCACAATACCAGGCATAAAAACAACCGGGATAAAAATGGCCAACACTGCCACGGTGGCGGCCACCGCCGCCGGTGTGATTTCACGGGCTCCCAGGAGCGCCGCTTTGACGCGAGACATTTTCATCTCTTTATACCGAACAATATTTTCGAGAACCATAATGGCGTCATCAACCACAATACCGATGGCCAAGGTCAACCCCAACAACGTGAAAGTATTGAGCGTAAACCCCATGAAATAGAGAACCGTAAAGGCCCCCACCACGGAAACCGGGATAGCCAGCAGAATATTGATCGTTGAGCTGAAAGAACCGAGAAAAATCCAGCACACAACCCCTGTTAATAGGGCGGCCAAAATAAGATGGTGGTTTAACTCTCGGGTGCCTTCCTCAATAAAACGCGTGGTGTCAAAAACCACCGTTAGATCCATTCCCTGAGGCAAAGTGGCCTTTAATTCATTGACTTTCAATTTCACGGCCTTGGCCACCGCCACGGCGTTGGACCCTCGCTGTTTTCTAATACCCAACCCCACCGCCAACTTCCCTTGGCTCCTGGATATTCTTTGAATATCGTCCAGCCCATCCTCAATACGGCCAACGTCTCCCATTCGCAGCGTTTTCCACAACGGAGCGCCTTGGCGAGAGGGAATAATAATTTTTTGAAATTCCTCAACTGTCGCGGCCTCGCCCATTACGCGAATGGTGAGGTCTTGTTTGGTTGACTCAATCCGTCCTGCCGGCAATTCCGAGTGCTGGGTGCGAATGGTATTGATCACATCGTCCACGGTAATTTCATTGGCTCGCATTTTCGATTTATCCAGCCACACGCGCAGGTTGGGCTCCACATAACCGCCCAAAGTGACTTCCCCCACGCCAGGCACGGTGGTGAAAGAATCTTTCAAGCGGTCTTTCGTGTATTCCATTAACTCCTTGGTGGACCGATCGCCCGTTAAGGCCACCCACATAATGGGTTGGTCTTCGGGATTATTTTTGGAGACAACAGGGGGATCAATTTCAACTGGTAAATTCCGCTGGGCCTGAGCCAATTTTGATTGAACATCTTGTAGCGCCACATCGATATCCCGATTCAAGTGAAATTCAACACTCACACTGGCGCGCCCATTTCGAGATGAAGAAGAAATTTCTTTCACGCCTTCCACGCTCATCAAGACGTCTTCAATGACATCCGTGACTTCCGTTTCGACCACTTCAGGGGACGCGCCTTCCCAGTCCACCCGCACATTGATCACGGGATAATCAACGTCTGGCAACTGGCTGATGCCCATACGCGAAAAGCTGATGGCGCCAAACACGATCAGGCCCATCATGAGCATCCAAGCAAAAACAGGTTTCTTTATTGAGTAATCAGAAAGTGTCATAAAATTTATCTCCTAAGTACTTCTTTTCACAAATACGCTCAGGGCGTAACAACCATTGTCGCCCCGGCGATCTTTTGGCCGGGGCCCAGGTTCTGATCTCGACGAAAACCTGGGCCCCGGCCAAAGGCATGCCGGGGCGACGGGTATCGCATGTCCATTTCTTATTGCGTTTGTATTAATTCGTCATTCCCCCAATTCTCTGTCTGGGAAAATATCATGTAAAACGGAATCGCCATCAGGGAATGTCCTCAATGACGGCTTTTAATTTGAAGTGGTCCAGTTTGGCTTGAAGCACCGCCGTGTCGTATTGGACTTTCAGGTTGAGCATGGAATTCATGGCTTGCAAAACTTCCAGGTTGTTTAACAAGCCATACCGATATTCTTTGACCTGGGAATCGTAACTTCGTTTGGCTTTTTTATAGGCCTCTTCAAGCGCCGCGGTTTCTTCTATGGAAGATTGAAGGGTGGCGAAGGCCTGCCCAATTTCCGTCTCGACGACACGGGTTTGTCTCTCCAAATTCAATTCGGACTGATTAAGCCGGGACAGCGCTTCCTCTGACAATGCTTTAACCCCGCCCCCTTGAAAGAAAGGTACATCCAGATTAAAAGCCACGTCCCAATCAACATTTTCCTGCGTTCCCACACGATGGGTGTAGTAATTTCCCAAGACGTTCGCATAGGGATAATAACCTGACCGGGCCACCCTCACGCCGGCCCGCTTGGCTTCCACATCTTCTTTTAGCGCCCGGAGATCAGACCGGTTTTGGCCCAACCCTAACACTTGTTCTTCAGATTCAAATGTGAAAGGAAAGGCTTCATCTCTAATTTTCAGGTCTTTGGCTCGAAGTCCCACCAAAAATGCGAGCGCATAACGTGCCGAAAGAATATTCCCCTCATTGCGCGCCACGAGGGCCTCCAGGGACGCCAACTGAGATTCCGAACTCAGCACCTCGCTTTCACGCGATTTACCCAACCGCGTCCTTTCTTTGAGTTCCTTCAAACGGTCCTCGGCCAAATCAATTGACATGCGAAGGTCCTCTCTTAACGTTTCCAACTGTAAAACCTGATAAAAAGCCTTCGCCACCTCGAGAAACAAGGCGACGGATTCACTCATCAATTGCGCTTGCGCTCGTCTCTCCTCCGCTTTATAGCCAGATATCGCTGAGAATTCTTTGAATCCTTGAAAAAGGGGTTGCTTCACTTGGAATTTTGACTCGGTCCGTTCTTCTCGAATCACAGAACTTCGGTCTCCATCCCCATCACTTTGAGTGCCCGTGGTATCTTGCCACGTCGTCGCCAAAAGCCAACGAACATCGGGCAACACCGCTCCGAGGGCCTGTTTCCGCCGCGCTTGCGCTTGAATCATGTTTTCTTGAGAAATCAACAGCCGTTCGCTTCGGTTAACCGCCAACTGATAACACTCTTTGAGTGTCAACCCCAGCGGAGGTATCGCATCAGAGGCCTTTAAGACCCCTGAAATGGAATTTATAAGGAAGGTAAATGCGATAAAAGTGTGTATGGATTTCATAAAAATGGATCCCTCTGGGCGATCCTTTATACCAAATGAAATGCCGAGGAGGAGTTCAAGTTATCTTTATAAATAGCTACGAAGACTGCAGTTGGAAGCTCCGCACCTAACGGTGGGCAAGGGGTAACCCGATGTGGGAAGCGATTTTTCTCTACGGGCATTTTTAAGGGCATGGAGTTTCGATCATTTTAGTCCGTTGTGAATCAAGGATTGAAGACTTGGGGCCACATCTAAAACGAGGCCCCATGAGGGGAACGTAATGGTCATTCCGTTGCATCTTCCGAGGGGAATATTTTTTCGTCGAGATTCCTCTCTCATGGTAGAATGCCGCCATGGTTGAGAATTCAAACTCAAAATTATTGAGTTTAACCGCCTCTCAAGTCATTGATCATATGAGAGAAGGGGTTCTTGTTACCGACCTTCACCACCGCATCATCGCCGTCAATGACTTGTTCTCGAAAGTCACCGGCTACTCCGAACAAGAAGTTCTTGGAAAAAACCCCAGCCTCCTTAAATCCGGTGAACACAAAGCTCCTTTTTACGCAAAAATGTGGTCGTCCATTGAGAAAAATGGTTTTTGGCAAGGAGAAATTATCAACAAGCGTAAGAATGGAGAACTCTATACCGAATGGATCACCATCAGCGCTATAAAAAATAAAAGAGGTAAACAGACCCATTACATGGCTGTGTTTACTGATATCACAAAGAAAAAACGCGCCCAGGAAACCATTCGTCACATGGCCACCTATGACGCTCTCACCGATCTGCCCAACCGAGCGATGTTCCGTGAACAACTTCAACATGCGATTGCGAATGCGCAACGCCACAACGAAATGCTGGGCGTTTTATTTATGGACTTGGACCGGGTCAAAGTCATCAACGATTCTCTCGGACACGACATGGGAGATCGCCTCCTCATCGGCGTCGCCAATCGGATCCGACACACACTGAGATCGTCGGACTTGGTCGCCAGATTGGGAGGAGATGAATTCATGATTCTTCTGACCCACATCAAAAATTCAGAGGAAATCACCCATTTGACAGAAAAGCTCCTTGCCTCCATTCGCCCTCCATTTTTACTTGAGGAACATGAACTCTACACCACGGCTTCAATTGGCATCAGCATTTATCCCAAAGACGGAATAAACGGGGAAACCTTGACCAAAAATGCCGACACGGCCATGTACCGAGCCAAACGACGTGGTCGAAATAATTACCAACTTTTCGAATCGAGCATGAAAGCGGAGGTGTTCCATCAACTATCGCTGGACAACGGCCTACGCCGCGCCCTTGAACGAAATGAATTTGTGGTTCATTACCAACCCCAAATTAACATCGCCACTGGCGAAATCGTGGGGGTGGAAGCGTTGGCAAGATGGAATCACCCGGATATGGGGTTGATTCCCCCCGCGAGTTTTATTCAATGGGCGGAGGATTCAGGGCTCATCATTCCAATTGGCGAACGCATCCTCCAAATGGCGTGCCAAAAAAACAAAGAATGGCAAGACCGCGGGTACCCCATGGTAAAAGTGGGAGTGAATGTGTCGGCCAAACAAATGCGCCATTCGGATATTTTGGTAACCGTTCGAAAAGTTCTTAATGAAACCGGCCTTCCCCCCGCCTGCTTGGATTTGGAGTTGACCGAGAGCACACTCATGGATCTCTACGGTCATACCATGCACATTCCTCATGAACTGAAAGCCATGGGGGTGGGCTTTTCCATTGATGATTTTGGAACAGGGTATTCCTCCTTAAATTACCTGAAACGATTGCCTGTTAAAACCCTGAAAATGGACCAATCTTTTATTCGGGATTTGGCCTCCGATTCCAATGATGCGGCCATTGCGACAGCAGTCATTGGATTGGGACACGGTCTGAAGATGAATGTTTTAGCAGAAGGGGTTGAAACTGAAGGACAATTACGCACCTTGCGCGACTTGGGATGTGATCAGGTCCAGGGATTTCTTTTCAGTGAACCATTGCCCGCCGAAACCTTTGAAGCCATCCTCAAATCCAATAAACCGATTCGCCACGACAGAAGCCTCTTTGACCTGCAGGTGCCCTAACCGTCAATTTTTACGCGCAGTTTTTCCCCCAGAGACAGAAAACTTTCTTTCCATTCTATGGCGGTTTCATCCCCAACCTCAGCGCGCGCTTTGACATTGGGATAAATACGCTGAAAGAATTCGTAATAGTTGTTTTGAACATTCCACAAACTGACTTCAAAAGGCAAATCCGTTATCAATCCCATCACCGTATTGAAATGATTCATCAACGCTTGGTCTTGCGGCTCGGCCCACAAGGCGTCCACCATGTGTCCCAAGGTGTTTTGAACCACATAGGCCAATCCCACACCGTCCAATGGAATACGCGCCTCTTTGGCCTCCTCCAAAATACCACGCACTTTATCAACATCCATTTCTTCGCCTTCCAATGCGTGACGCAAACTCAAATTCACTGAAAATTCAGCGGCGGCCTGTAACGCTTTGGGGAGTGGCGCTGACAAATCTGCCAAAAAACGCATGAGGGGTACATTGTTCTCATAAATTTGTCTCAAAATCATTTCAGATTCAGCCATCACCGACCCCAGAATAGAAGCCACAATTTTTCTTTGCTCATCACGAAAAAGGGATTTCAGGGAATAGGTCGCCGATCCAAAATGCCGGTCCATCACTCTGATGGTCTCGCTAAAATCGGCCTTTCGAAACACCGTGACCATCTCGTCAATCATGGCGCCATATGTTTCAGGGGTGGTGAACCGGCAGACTCCACCACTCAAATTATGATCCCCCAGATGAAGGATCGAAAAAACCAATCGTTCGGATTCAAGTGTGATGTCAGAAATAACGTGAATCCATCCCACCACCAACCGCGCTTTTCCGGCGGTAAACGTTTTGTAATCTTCATACTCAATTCGATAGCAATAGGTATTTGACTCACTGACTCCGTCAGAAAAAAGAGAACTGATGGCGTAATGGGCCCCCACTTTTAATAGGTCCATGGAAGATGACTTCACATATTTCTCATAAACCCGACGGCCATCACGCATGTCAACCACATTACTCTTGGCGGCGGCCAAGCGTTCCAAAAAGGCCGCTTCAAATGATTGATCAAATAATTCCTCAGATAATTGCAAAACCCGCCCCGCATACTGAAGGATCTGAATGGTTTCGATTCCTGAAATATCGTTAAAAAACCAGCCGCAACTTGTATACATCAGCATAGCTTGTCGTTGTAACTCGAGCAATTTAAGGGCGGTTGATTTTTCAGAGGGCGCCAATTCGCGTGAACCCCATTTTTTTAGAAATTCTTCAATCGATTCATGGGATCGATCAAACAACAACTCGATATATTCATCTCGCGCTCCCCAGGGGTCTTTATAATAGTCGGCCCCTTTTTTTTCAAAAAGCGGAATGATTTCATTTCGTAACCAATCCAGCGCCTCCCTCAAAGGCTTTCGCCAAGATTGATTCCATTCGGGCATTCCCCCCGCATTACAACCGCAATCGCTTCGCCATCGCTCAATTCCATGCATACAACTCCACGATGTATTTTCATGAATTTGAACTTCATACACCGGAGGATTCAGAGCCAAAAACTCTCCATAGTTGGTCAATTTGGCCAATCCCTTGGCTTCAATTTGTTCGAGCGCATAGGCCAAAGCCATTTCGCCGTGTCGGTGATGATGCCCGTAAGTTTCGCCATCAGTCGCAATATGCACCAACTGATCCCAAGACCTCTGATCTGTAAACCCCCCCATGAGACGATTAATTAGATAATCCCCCTTATCCAACAATCGCTCAAAAGCGACGGCGCGGGAAATCGGACCGTCATAAAAAAACAGAGCCAATTCTTTTCCAGAGGGAAGTTTCAGCCAATAGGGTCGTGTGGGGTCAATAGAGCCATTGTGAAGGGGAATCCAGTCGGGGTCCCCGCGTCGGCGAAATGCTTTGGCTTGAGACGGGGCCAAAATGGTGTATTTGATGTCCAAACGAGCCATAATTTCCAAGCTCTCCAAATCGACCGCGGTTTCTGAAAGCCACAAACCTTCAGGTTTACGACCGAATCGAAATTCAAAATCCCGAATCCCCCAGTGAATTTGAGTGAACTTGTCCCTGGAATTGGCCAAAGGCAAAATCATGTGATTGTACACCTGCGCAATGGCGGAACCGTGACCGGAGAACCGTTCACGGCTTTCTTGATCCGCCTCCAAAACGGATCGGTAGGTGTCGTGGGCATTTTCTTCCATCCAGCTGAGCAGGGTGGGCCCGAAATTAAAATTGATACGAGAATAATTATTAACGATTTTTGTGATGCGGCCATTTTCATCCAGGATACGAGAAGTTCCATTCGGACCGTAACATTCCGCCAGAATTCGTTCATTCCAATCATGGTAGGGATAGGCTGAATCTTGTTGTTCAATGGATTCAATCCAGGGGTTCTCGCGAGGCGGCTGATAGAAGTGTCCGTGAATGCAGATAAATTTTTTCATGAATGTTTCACCTGGAAAATTTTAAACGGCAGAACATGGGGATCAATTGAAACTGAAATGGATTTGGAAAATCGGATGGGATCTCCAGTCATAAGTTCATAAACCTCAAAATCAGCTTCCCATATGAAACCCAATTTATCCAGTGGAATTTGCACCACCGCCTCGTGAGCCTGATAGGGATCCAAATTTACCACACACACAAGGATGTTTCTCTGGTCCTTCGTCCTTTTAATATAGGCGAGCACTTGATCATGATTGGTGGACAAAAACATCACTGAATCCAAGACGTGTAAAGAAGGATTTTCACGCCGCACACGATTCAGTTGGCTGATCACATGTTTAATATTTCCTTCTTGATCCCAGTTTCTAACCCGAATCTGGTATTTTTCGGAATCAGCATATTCTTCCGTTCCTGGTAGACCTTGATTTTCGATCAATTCAGTCCCATTGACAATACCATAGCTGGGAGACAATGTTGCCGCCAGGGCCAAACGGCTTAAAAACGCATTCCTTCCGCCCTCTTGGAGATACCGAGGCAAAATGTCGGGTGTGGTCACAAAAAAGTTGGGACGGAAATAAGCGGACATTTCTGAAGAAACCAATTCGGTTAGATAATCAGTCAATTCCGCCTTGGTGGTTCGCCATATGAAATAGGTATAGGACTGTGAAAAACCCGCCTTGGAAAGAAGTTTCATCATTTTGGGCCGAGTGAAAGCTTCGGCCAAAAATAAAGCGTCTGGGAACCGGTCTTTAACTTCTCGAATCACCCATTCCCAAAAAGTCACAGGTTTTGTGTGAGGGTTGTCCACTCGGAAAATTTTGATTCCTTTCTGACACCAAAACAAGAACACGTCCCGCAAGGCGCAGTAAAGGGCTTCGTGATTAGGCGCATCAAAGTTGAGAGGGAACACGTCTTCATATACATGGGGTGGATTCTCGTGGCACTTGATGCTTCCGTCCTCCCGATGATAGAACCATTCCGGATGTTCCTTCACCCACGGATGATCGGGCGAGCAATGGGGAACAAAATCCAGCGCGACATCCATCTCTAGTTTTTTTGCCCTCTCTATGAACTGATGAAAATCCTGCCAGGACCCCAAAGAGGGTTCAAGCGCATCATGTCCGCCTGCCTCAGAGCCCACCGCCCAAGGAGACCCCGGGTCATGGGGACCCGCCAACAAACTGTTGTTGGGACCTTTCCTTGCAGTGGTTCCAATCGGATGAATGGGCGCCAAATAAACAACATCAAATCCCATTTTTTTAATGTCGCTTAAGCGCTCTTCAGCGTCACGAAAAGTGCCGCCTTTGCGAGGGTCATTCCCTTGAGAACGAACAAAGATTTCATACCACGCGCCAAAGCGCGCTTTGGGTGGATCCACCACCAAACGATATATCATCCCACTTCTTTCTACAGATGAACGTCGCCCATCATATTCACTAAAGGCCTGAATAAAATATTCATATTCCCCCACCTGTTCGGGTAAAAATTCAGCTTTCCACCGGTCATTCCCCAAATCGTTCATCGACACCTCATTCCAAGGATCGCGAGACCCCAAACGCCACAACAAAAAAACTTTCAGTGTTTCATGGCCGTCGCGAAACACATCGGCCGCCACCACACAAGTTTCACCCACAATCCCTTTGGCTGGATAGCGGCCCTGGTCAACAGAAGGAACGATATTTTCAAAATGAATATGTGTATTTTTTAAATTCATTGGACTCGGCCTCGATGATAAACTCGAGTGAGTTTCGCCAATCGTTTGGCGAGATGCGGGGTGAGCGCGCGGGGATCAAGCCTCCAAGTCCAATTTCCATAGGTGGTCCCCGGCGTGTTCAATCGAGCATGGCTTTCCAATCCAAGAAGATCCTGAACAGGGAAAACAGACAGGTTGGCCACCGAGGAGAGGCCGAGGGTTATCATTTTCCAATGGATTTCATGGCCATCAGTTTGGAGATAATTCAATACACGCTCTTTCTCATCAGTTTTGAGTTTTTCAAACCATCCCACCGTTGTGTCATTGTCATGGGTTCCTGTGTAGACCACCGAATTAACGACATGGTTGTGCGGCAGATAGGGATTGGAATGATTCCCATCAAACGCAAACTGAAGGACCCGCATGCCCGGAATTTTCAGTTTATCCCGTAACGCGCTCACTTCCGGTGTTACAGCGCCCAAATCTTCAGCGATCAACGGCAATCGACCACACCGTTTAAACACTTCTTTAAAAAAACCTTCGCCTGGCCCTTTAATCCAACTCCCGTTTTCTGCCGTTCGATGTTGGGCTGGAATTCGCCAATAATTATAAAAGCCGATAAAGTGGTCCAATCGCGCCGCGTCCACCAATTCAAATAGCACATTAAACCGCTGAATCCACCATTTGTAATGCGTCGCTTTCATTTGTTCCCATCGATAAAGCGGATTTCCCCAACGTTGACCAGTCGAGCTGAAATAGTCAGGAGGACAGCCCGCCACCGATGAAGGTTTTCCCGACGCGTCCAGCCAAAAAAGATCCTGATGCGCCCAAACGTCGGCACTGTCATGGGACACAAAAATAGGGACGTCGCCGATTAAAGACACCCCCCTTTCTGCGCTGGCCTTTTTAAATTTTCTCCACTGGGTGAAAAATTTATATTGAAGGAATTGATGATAACGAACGGAGAACTCCAGCGTTCTCATTGCATTCTTGAGTGAATTGGAGTGGCGATGCCGATAGGGCGACTCCCATTCCGTCCAGGCCGCGCCCCGATGCTTTCCCTTTAGAGCGCAAAAGAGCGCAAAATCGTCGAGCCAAAAGGCTTGAGAGACACAAAATTTCTCAAAAGCATCGTGTTCTCCTTTCTTTTGGAATTCAAATGTGGAAAAGGCTTTTCGAAGACGTTCTTTTTTGAATTGCCATGCCTGGTGGTATTCTGTTTTTCCGGTTTTGGGTAAAGGAAAACCTTCCAGGTCTGAATGATTCAGAAGTCCATCATTTCGAAGTGATTCGAGATCTATAAATAAAGGATTACCGGCAAATGCGGAGATGGCTTGATAGGGGGAATGGCTAGCTCCTGTCGGGCCCAACGGAACCATTTGCCACCAGGTTTGATCAGCCTTTTGAAGAAAATCAAGAAACTCAATGGCTTTTTTTCCCAGATCCCCAACGCCATGAGGGCTAGGCAACGAAGAAATGTGGAGAAGAAGACCACTGGATCTTTTTTCCAAAGGATTGGATAAAAATTGTCGTTTAGATTTCACTGGGATTTATACACGCTTTAAGTTCTTCAATTATAGTGAACGCCCTTGATTTATCAAGGTCAGCAAACACCGGACTCGCTTTTTCAGAGACTGTTGCGAAAGTAAGCTTTAAGCCGTCATCCCGGCAATCTTTTGGCCGGGATCCAGGTTCACTGTCGGGAGAAAACCTGGGCCCCGGCCAAAAACGTGCCGGGGCGACGATTTATGTCTTACAATTTTTCTTAACTAAACCGCATTGGGGTTAAGGTTCCATTGGGTCCTAACGAGGCTGCTGGAAAACCCAAATCAGATAGAAAAGGGGTCACATCTTCTCACGGAGAACCATTTGAATGATATCCATTCACTTCGTGAAATTTTTGAAAACAGATAAAGGATTAAAAAACTGCTTTCAATGACGTATGATCCGCCCCCTATGCATGCTCTTCCATTTATGATTGGCACGCTGTGCGTGCTTGCATTGGCTTATCGATATTACAGCGCATTTTTGGCTTCGAAGGTGGTGGCTTTAAATGCCAAGGCGCAAACGCCCGCGCATCAACACTACGATGGTGAAAATTATCATCCCACCAACAAATGGGTCTTGTTTGGACACCATTTCGCGGCCATTACGGGAGCGGGCCCGTTGATTGGACCCGTGCTCGCGGCCCAGTTCGGTTTTCTCCCGGGATTTTTGTGGCTTTTAATTGGGGTGGTCTTGGCCGGAGCGGTTCAAGATTTCATTATTCTTACAGCCTCCACACGCCGGGGCGGAAAATCATTGGCGGAGATTGCCCGCGCGGAACTGGGAACAGTGGCAGGTATTACCACCGCCATAGCGGTGCTCTTCATTATTATTGTCGCCTTGGCTGGCTTGGGTTTGGCCGTTGTCAACGCACTGAGGGAAAGTTCTTGGGGTGTTTTCACCATTGGATGCTCCATCCCCTTGGCTCTTTTCATGGGTCTTTACATGTACCGATTCCGAAAAGGGAAAATCGCCGAAGCCACCCTAATCGGAGTAACAGGCCTTCTTTTGGCCGTCATTTTTGGAAAACATGTTCAAGGTTCGTTCCTTGAACCTTACATGAAACTCACCCCCCACGGTGTGACTCTCGCCATCGCAGCCTATGGATTTGTGGCGTCCATCTTGCCGGTGTGGATGCTCCTTTGCCCACGGGACTACTTAAGCTCCTACATGAAAATTGGAACAATCGCCTTTCTTATCCTGGGGCTCCTGTGGGTTAATCCGCCCCTCCATCAACCCCTCGTGAGCGGCTTTGTTTCGGGCGGAGGCCCCATCATCCCAGGAAAAATTTTCCCCTTTGTGTTCATCACCATCGCCTGCGGAGCCATTTCGGGTTTCCACGCGCTGGTGGCCTCAGGCACCACCCCCAAAATGATCAACAATGAAATGGACATTCGTCCCATTGGATATGGAGCCATGTTGATGGAAGGTTTGGTGGGTGTCACCGCATTAATCGCGGCCTCCGCGCTTCATCCTGGGGACTATTTCGCCATCAACGTACCCGTTTCGAAATTCGCAGAACTCGGAATGGATCCAGTTAATTTATCGGCTTTGGCCGCCGAAGTGGGAGAAGAGGTAGCCGGACGTACGGGTGGGGCGGTGTCCCTCGCGGTGGGAATGGCCCAGGTATTTTCCAGTTTGCCAGGCATGAAGAACCTGATGTCCTATTGGTATCACTTCGCGATCATGTTTGAGGCGCTTTTTATTCTGACCACTATTGATACGGGCACGCGTGTGGCCCGGTTTATCGCGCAGGAGTTTCTGGGGAAAATTTATAAACCTTTTGAACGAACGGATTGGCTTCCAGGAACCATACTCTCAAGCGCCTTGGTGGTGGGAGCTTGGTCCTATTTCATTTTAACCGGCAGCATTTCCACCATTTGGCCGATGTTTGGGATTGCGAATCAACTTCTCGCGGTGATCGCGCTTTGTGTGGCCACCACCGTTATCATCAACATGGGAAAAAGAAAATATGCCTGGACCACTCTATTCCCGATGATATTCATCGCCACCACGACACTAACCGCCGGTTGGCAAAGCCTGTTTCAAAATTTTTTACCGCTGGCCGCGCAACCAGGCAAGGCATTTGTGGGCTATACCAACGCCGTCCTCACCCTTATCATGATGAGCTGCGCAATCGTCATGATCCTTGTTTCAGCCCGCCACTGGACCCGGTCGAAAATAGGGTCTTCTGGCTTTCAGGTAAAATAAATCCGTCACGTTCTTGTCGAAACCCAATAATTTTCCCTCTCACATTTTCCAAGGTGGACCCCGAAAATTTACAGTTCCCCTCCCTCGCTCGTCCGCGAAGTACGGGATCCAGGTTTTTATTGACGGGAAAACCTGGGCCCCGGCCAAAAGATCGCCGGGGCGACGATTTGTGTCTAACAATTTTTTCTTAACTAAACCGCAGTGCGGTTAGTGCGAGTGTTTTTGTTCTCGTTTGGACTGCCAAAGCGCCCAGGCCAATCCGCCGACACAGACAAGGATAATAACCCAGTAAGTCAAATTATGCGCTTGTGTCGCAATGGGAACAGAATGATCTTGTAAATACCGAACAAAGCGATGATCAAACGGCAAAATAAGTCCGATCAAAAGCAAACTCACCATGTTCATGACTTTGATGAGAGGATTCACTGCAGGCCCCGCGGTGTCTTTCAACGGATCTCCCACCGTATCACCGGTAATGGAGGCTTTGTGTTTTTCGCTGCCTTTGCCGGTGTTCGCATCAAAGTTAACCACTTCATCTTCCACCATCTTTTTGGCATTGTCCCACGCTCCGCCGGCGTTGGCCATAAACACGGCGAGCAATTGGCCTGACACAATCATGCCCGCCAAGAAACCCGCCAACGCGATCACACCCAAACTAAAACCCACAATGGCGGGAACCAACAGCGCCAACAAAGCCGGCCCCACCAATTCTTTTTGAGCTTCCGCCGTGCAAATATCCACCACCCGTCCGTAATTGGGCTTTTTGGTTCCTTCCCAAATTTCTTTGTCTCTAAATTGCAAACGACACTCATAAACAATTAAAAAGGCGGCGCGCCCCACCGCTCGAATTGTCATGGAACTAAACAAGAAGGGAACAGCCGCTCCTAGGAGCAAACCAACGAACAGAGTGGGATCCGATAAGGAAAGTTTTGATGCCACCATATTGAATACCTCGGAACTGATACGGGCCGTTTCGCCGCCTCCTCCCGACCCGACCGAAACAATAAAACTATTGAAAAGGGAGACCGCCGCGATCACCGCCGATCCGATCGCGATTCCTTTGGTGATGGCTTTGGTGGTATTTCCCACCGCGTCCAAGTCGGCCAAAATTTGGCGAGACTCTTTGTATTTTGTTTCGCCCATTTCCTTTCTATCGTAACCCATCTCGCCTATTCCATTGGCATTGTCCGCCACGGGACCGAACACATCCATGGATATCGTATTGCCCGTCAAAGTAAGCATTCCGATACCGCACATGGCCACCCCATAAGCGATAAACGTGGGGTTCGTTCCACCATAAACAAACACACTGGCCAAAACAGCACTCGAGATCACCACCACCGCGGCGACCGTGCTTTCATACCCCACGGCAAACCCTTGAATGATGTTGGTGGCGTGGCCTGTTTCGCACGATTTAACGAGAGATCTGACTGGCGAGTATTCCGTACCCGTGTAATATTCCGTCACCTTGTTGAGGCCCACCGCAAGAACGATTCCAATAAAACAAGTCCAAGCCGCTCTCATGTCGAGCCCAGCGATTCCCAGATTCGCCCAGAACGGGAGTCCCGCGATATGGGGCATTCCATTCGCGTCCAAAGGAAACCCAGCGGCCGCTTGGGGATATTGAGCCAAATACGAAAGATCGAAACGCAGATAATAAAAACCCAGGATTACAAAACCCACAATGCTCAGGATAGAGCCGATCACAAACCCCCGGTTGACGCTTCCCATCGCTTCGTTGACGCTTCCCTTTTCACCCGCGCGCACGCTATACGTGCTGATGATGCTGGCCACGACGCCAATGGCGCGAACCAACAAGGGAAAAATCACGCCCTTGTGTCCAAAACTGGCCAACCCCAAAATCATGGCCGCCACCATGGTCACTTCATAACTTTCAAAAATATCTGAGGCCATACCAGCGCAATCGCCGACATTGTCTCCCACATTGTCGGCGATGGTGGCGGCGTTGCGAGGGTCATCCTCCGGAATTCCTTTTTCCAATTTTCCAACCAAATCCGCACCGACGTCCGCCGCTTTGGTGAAAATGCCGCCGCCCACCCGCATAAAGAGCGCCAACAAAGTGCCTCCGAACCCAAATCCGAGGAGCGCTTCATAGGCATGTTCGCCATAGATGAGGAAAATGATGGAGCCTCCCAACAAACCCAACCCATCCGTTAACATGCCCGTGATGGTTCCGGTCCGGTAACCAATCTGAAGGGCGCCGCCAAACCCTTTGGGCGCGGCCGCGGCCACCCGCAAATTACCCATGGTGGCCAAACGCATGCCCACAAAACCCACCAATCCAGAAAAAACGGACCCCACCAGAAAAGAAATGGCACGTCCACCCGATATCTCAATGGGAGCGCCAGACAATTTAGCGGCGATAAATAAAATTCCCGTTAAAAAAACGATGAGGACAGCCACCACCCGAAACTGACGATACAAATAGGCGTTCGCTCCTTCTCTGACGGCTTGAGCGATTTGTTGCATTTTGGGAGTTCCCTGATCGGCTTGCTTCACTTGTTTCATCAACAAGAGCGCATACACCAAACCAGCCAATGCAATTAGAACATTTGAGATAAGCGCAATCTTTTCATACGTCGCATAGTCACTGCTGAAAAGCGGTTCGAACAAGGTCATAGATATTTTTCCCCATTGAAAAATAATTTAAAGGCGGGGGATTATAAACCATTCGCAGGAATAAATAACAACCATCTTCACATACATTTGAAAAATATTTGTTTTACCGTACAATGCGCTCATGAAAAAAGCCACCGATGCCTTGTTGAGCGATCACAAAATGATCCGAAAACTATTAGACGGGTTCCATACAGACAACCCCCGATTCGCCGAGATATCCAAAACTTTAGAGCGCGTTGTGTTGACTCATGCTTGGTTTGAAGACGTGGTTTTTCTCCCTGCTTTTAGAACCGAACCCCTGTTTGTGAAAAAGTATCTAGATGAACTTTACGAAGAACATAAGGACATCGATCACTTCATGAAATTGATTCAAAAAACAGAGCCTTCAAAAAATCGGGACGCTTTTATGCTTCAATTTCGAGCGATTCTCGAAAACCATTTACTGAAAGAAGAGGGCGCGCTTTTTCCTCTGGCCGAAAAGGTGTTAGACAAAGAAGGGTTGAATCAACTTGGCCAAGAGATGGAGAACCGTCAAGAGGAAGCCAGGAAGCTATTTAACGCTCCTTCTTTTTAGCCCTTTTTCAACTTCAACCGCTAAAAAGACGCCGCTGGCAGAGAGGGCGCAGAGCCCAATCTGACGCGCGTCGAGAGGAACGGTATGAAAGATTTCCTGAAAAACAGGGGTGTAAACCAACAGAATTTGCAAACCCACGGTGAGGAAGACGGCTCCCGCCAACCAAGGATTGGAAAAGATTCCCATTTTAAAAAGCGAGGACAGTTCCGATCGGATGGCCAACACATGCGCCATTTGACAAAAAGTGAGCGAGGTAAACACCATGGTCTGCCACTCTTGCTGACCCTGGGCCCACAAGAAATACCCCCCCACCAGAGACAAGAACGTCATTAAAAGTCCCACCCACATCACGTGCCAGCCCATCCCTTGTCCCAATATGTTTTCACTCGCATGGATCGGAGATCGGCCCATCACATTTTGTTCAGCGGGTTCAACACCCAAAGCCAAAGCGGTCGGACCGTCGGTCACCAAGTTGATCCAAAGGATTTGAAGAGGAAGAAGAGGCAATGGCATTCCCAAAAAGGGAGCCAAGAGCATCACGAGAATCTCCGCGGAATTGGTGGTTAAAAGATATTTGATGAACTTACGAATGTTGTCATAGATGACCCGCCCTTCCTCGATGGCCGACACAATGGTGGCGAAGTTATCATCCAAAAGGACCATATCCGCCGCTTCTTTTGTGACGTCAGTTCCGGTGATCCCCATGGCCACACCAATATCTGCTTTTTTAAGAGCTGGGGCATCGTTCACCCCATCGCCAGTCATGGCCACATTGTGTCCCCGCTTCTGAAGCGCTTCGATGATTTTCAACTTGTGTTCCGGCGACACCCGCGCGTATACCGAAACCTCATCCACTTTTTTCATCAGTTCTTCAACAGTCATATGGTTAAGTTCTTGACCCGTTAGAACCTGACTGGTGGTTGTAATCCCCAAATGAGACGCGATCGAGTGCGCGGTTAATGGATGATCGCCTGTGATCATAACGGGCCTAATTCCCGCCAGCCGGCATTTCTCAACAGCTTCTTTGGCTTCCGGCCGAGGAGGATCGACCATTCCAATCAAACCCACAAAAGTTAAATCTTTTTCCAAAATTTCGGCCTTCCCCTCTTTAAAATCAAGTGGACGAAAAGCCACCCCCAAAACTCGCATTCCCTTTTCTGTTAATTTTCGGTTGGCCGCATTGATTCGTTCTCGCCAATCCCCATTCATGCTTTGGATCGCCCCATCCAACCACACCGAAGAGGAGAGTTCCAGCAAACCATCCAATGCCCCCTTGGAAAAAGCCACAAAAGGCTTGTTGCTAAGGCCGGCTGTAATCTCCAAATCTCCCTCGGGAAGAGTGTGGATGGTGGTCATTCGCTTTCGGTTCGAATCAAAAGCCAACTCGTTGACTCGAGGAAATTTTTTACCGATCGCCTCAATTGAGAGCCCCCATCGATCGGCCATCACCAAAAGCGCTCCCTCGGTAGGATCACCCACTATCTTTTTGACCCCGCTTTCCTCATTTAATACGGCGTCATTGCAAAGCGCCGCTCCCGCCAAGAGCAAAGAAAATGAATGTTTTTTCCCAGCCGCTTTTTCTTCCAAAAGAGAGCGGTGATCGGACTGTTGCAACTCAAGGGAATGGCCCGCCACATCCAAAACGGTCACCGTCATTTGATTCTGGGTTAAGGTTCCTGTTTTATCCGAGCAAATGACCGTAACAGACCCCAACGTTTCAACGGCGGGCAGTTTTCGAATGAGCGCATGACGCTTGAGCATGCGCTGCGCTCCAAGCGCCAAAGAAATGGTCACCACAGCGGGCAGACCTTCCGGCACCGCGGCCACCGCCATACTGACCGCGATCAAAAACATATTTTTGAGATCTTCTCCTCTCAATAGTCCCAACAAAAAAACAACGCCCACAATCATTAAGGCAATCACAGCCAATTGTTTCGCCAATTTATCCAGCCGCTTTTGGAGAGGGGTTAAATCCTGGCTGGCTTTTTGCATCATGCCGGCTATGTGCCCCAACTGAGTGGCCATTCCTGTTTCCGTCACAATAAATTGCCCCCGACCAGAGGCCACCAAGGTTCCACGAAATACCATGTTGCGACGATCGCCCAGCGGAGAATCGGGGGCTGAAACAGAATGGGCGTCTTTGTCGATGGGTTCAGACTCTCCGGTCAAGGAAGATTCTTGGGTGCGCAAATTTACAGTTTCAATCAAACGCCCATCCGCCGGGACCAAATTGCCGGCTTCCAAAAAAACAACATCTCCCGGGATAATATCTCGTGACGAAATCTCAAAAACTCGCCCATTTCGTCTGACCTTAACAAATGGAATCGCCAATTTTTTTAGGGCGGCCATCGCGCGTTCCGCTCGATATTCTTGGGAAAATCCCAGGAGGGTGTTAAGGACAATAATCGATAAAATCGCGATGGCGTCTTTATAATCTCGAAGGAAAAAAGAAATGCCCGCCGCAGCCAGAAGAATAATGATCATTGTCGAAGTCAATTGTTCCCATAAAACCCGGGCAGCGCTTTTCCCTCCCCGGTCAATCAGCTCGTTGAATCCGTATTTAGACAAACGTTCTGCGACGTCGGTGTCTCTCAACCCCGATAAGGGCTCAACTCCAATCTGTTGAGCGACTTCGCTCGATGTTCGTTCATGCCAAGAAGTGATCATTGATGCCTTCGTTCAAAATGAGAATCGAATATAGAATGGCCGTAAAGGTTGTGACTGCAACAAATCATCACATTTATGTCGCATCTCAACCACCCCCTATTTCGAATGGGGATCGGCCTTGTTTATAACCAAACGACCAAACATGGCCGGAGACACAACCGCCCCCCATATCAGAACGGCTAGAACCCAAAGCCCAGAGGAGGTGTGAATGAAACCCTTGTAACGGAAGGGTACCAGTTCCGAAAACAACCGAAAGACCAGCGATATCAACACCAGACCACCAATCACTCTTAAAGAAATGAGGCGCCCATTAATTAAACTTGCCTTCATCGAATGACTGAGAACGATTAAGGTTCCAAAAGAAAAAATCATAAGGCTGTAACCCCCAATAAATAGAACATGCAATGAAGCAATTCTGTAGGCAGGCCAAAGAACACCCGCCCAAAGCCCCAAGGGAACCATCCAGCAAGAGAGATGAAAGAGAAACATCAACGTGGTCTTTTTTTTCAAGGGTCGAGCGATACGAGCGAAAAGAACCAAATGGATCGTCACAATCAAGGCTCTCATGACGGCACTTCCCCAGGGATGAATGAACCCCAACATAAAACTGACCATAATCCCGAGACCTGTTAGGCCATGCGCCAAAACCGCCCATGGCCCTCGAGTCCAAACACCTCTTAATTCCGTTGATTTTTCTGGGTCATCGGTGTATCCCAACAGGAAAGGGGCCAGTTTTCCTGTGACCCCCAACACCATGCAGAGAAGGAAACCCACCTGAACCATCTGCCGACCAATGGAAAAAAGTGGAAAATGGGACATTCCAAAACGACTCCAGAGAATAAAAGACGTCCCTAAAAAAGCGTGGAGGAACCCAAAACCCATTAACAGAAAAGAGGGCGGCAATGGTTTGTTCCGATGAGGAAAGCGACGCGAAGCAAAAACCATTAGATTGCCGATGAGAACCAGAAAAGAAATTTGAGAAATGACCCATTGTTGCATGAGTGTCGAAAGGAGAAATAATGTCATCGACAGAAACATCAGGCTCAATTCAAGCCGACTGGCAGGCCATGATCCGGTGAAACGCGGGAACGCCGTCATCAAAAAACCGATCACAAAACTTGTTAAAAACCCTTGGGTTTGCAGGGAGGCGTGAACCAACGCGATTGAAGGAAATTCCACTCCCACGCTCCATAGGACCCAATGTCCCACGCCAAGAACCCCAAAAAGAAGGCCCATAGGGAAAAATAACCGGAAGGGATTTAAAGGGAGAGAACCCCACCAAGAAATGTTTTCATTGATATTCATCCAAATTCTCCTGAAGTTTGATTACGGTATCAAACGCCAGTGATACAATTTAAACTGGTCGTTTGATGCCTACCATTTCAACCCAGCCACCCTGAAACCAACCTTTGACCAGTTGAAGCGAGGAACAGGTCTAAGATTTAAGATGCTTCTCGCCGGTATGTTGATGAACGCGGGAAATGAGATCTTTCACTTTATTTTCAATTTGATCGCGAATCTTTCGGAACTCATCCAACGGCAGGTTCTTCGGGTCGGGAATGCCCCAATCCTCTTTCAACGTTGAGGGCACGAACGGACAGGCGTCGCCGCAGCCCATCGTGATGACGTAATCCCATTTAACATTTGGAAGATCCGTTAATCCTTTCGAGTGTTGAAGATCCAGATCGATTCCCTTCTCCTTCATGAGCTCAATGCCCGTGGTATTAATCTTCCCTGAGGGCTTTGAACCGGCGCTCCAGACGTCAATAACGTCTTCGCCAAGCTTGCGTGCAAAGCCCTCGGCGATCTGACTCCGGCATGAATTTTCAACACAGACAAACAGAACCTTCGGTTTCATAATATCCGCTCCCATTTAGACAACCGTCTTAAAGCAACGGCGCTGGAACCAAAACGCCACATGGACAAGCCCCATCATCACGGGAACTTCAACCAAGGGCCCCATAACTGCAGCAAAGGCCGCGCCTGAATTCAGTCCGAACACCGCAACGGCCACCGCGATTGCCAACTCAAAATTATTGCTCGCGGCGGTAAAAGCGAGTGTCGTTGTTTTACTGGTGTCGGCTCCAACACGTTTTCCCATCCAAAACGAAACCAGAAACATAAGAACGAAGTAGATCAAGAGAGGCGTCGCGATCCGAACCACATCCATTGGAATTGTGACGATCAATTTCCCCTTCAAACTAAACATAACGACAATTGTGAACAGCAAAGCGATTAGTGTGATCGGGCTGATACGGGGAACCACATGGCGGTGATACCAGTCTGTTCCTTTCATTTTCACACCGATCCATCGTGTCACAGCACCCGCAATAAAAGGAATTCCCAGATAAATGAAAACGCTTTTTGCGATCTCGCCCATGGTGATATACACCACGGTTCCTTTCAGTCCAAACAAGGGCGGCAACACCGTTATAAAAAACCAAGCATAGACGCTATAGAAGAGAACTTGGAAGACGCTGTTAAAAGCCACCAGTCCAGCGGCATATTCAGTATCTCCATTCGCCAATTCATTCCAAACGATGACCATCGCAATACACCGAGCCAGACCGATCATGATGAGCCCCGCCATGTAATCGGGATATCCGCGGAGAAAAACAATGGCCAGAACGAACATGAGGACCGGCCCAATCAACCAGTTTTGAATTAACGAAAGGCCGAGCAACTTTTTGTTTCGGAAGACGTCCCCCATTTCCTCGTAGCGAACTTTCGCAAAGGGCGGATACATCATGAGAATCAGGCCGAGAGCGATGGGGATATTCGTTGCGCCAATGGAAAAATAATCAATGAACTCATTGGCGCGTGGAAGGAAATAACCGATGCCAACTCCGATGGCCATAGCGCCGAAAATCCACAAAGTTAAATAACGGTCTAGAAATGGCAGGCTCTTCGATACGCCAGAGGAACCCAAAATAGCCGTCGAACACGCGTTCGGCGACCGGCAACCTTGACCATTTTGTGAGTTGTCCTCGTCCACATCAATTTTCATTTTCCCTCCAAATATATCCGCTTAAGCAGATATATAATTTATAAAAATATCAGCGACACGCTTTGTCATTCTTTTTCCCTGCGGCGAGTCGATCTCGATCTTTCTTGAGCGATGGAACGTCATCCAGGCAACAGTCGAGACAGGATAAAATCCGCTTATGAAACGCTCCCAGGGGTTTCTCCAATGAGTAGTAAACCCAAAGCCCCTCTTTTCGATGCTTCACCAACCCAGCCCGCTTCAAGTACGACAAATGACGGGACACCTTGGACTGCCCCATTTTGAGAACGTCCATAAGATCGCAAACACATTGTTCTCCCTGACTGAGCAAGTGAAGAATCCTCAGACGGTTTATGTCAGCGAAAGCTCTAAATATTTTATCGATGGATTTATTCATATCTGCCTAGGCAGATATATTATCACGGCTGTCAAACAATAGGTGGGCGCGCGAACGATCGCAAGAAGGTCTCAAATAGATTGATTCAAGAAATCGGAATCTCGCTCTGGCGAATATAGTCGAGAATTGCTTTTGGAGATTTCAAATCAAGCAAATCGTCAACCCGCTTTGGCTCTTGGAAAAGGGATGAAATGCTCGCCAAGAAATTCAGGTGAAGTTTTGGATCTTCCGCTGGACTAATAAAAAGGAGCCATACGCGTACTGGATTCTCAGCCGTGATTCCCAAAGAGACTTGCAAATGTTTTAGTCCCGCCACACGAGCATGGGGAACAGCCACAGATTCACCGATCAGCGTTGGACCCGCCTTTTCACGACCCAAGAGCGATTGCATGGCCTGAGATGGGTTCGGCAAGTGAAGTCTCCTTAGCAGCTCCTGGAAAATCTCTTCTTTCGAAAGCCCGCTCTGAAGGATGACGATCCTTTCCTTTGCGAGAAAATCACCGACTCGAACTCGCGTATCCGTCGCAGGGTTTTTAATCGCCTGCATTTCCATTTGCATTTCGGCGCGACCAATTTCCTCGCTCATTCGCGTGCTTTCAAGCGCCGCTCCGACTTCCGAGGCGAAGGTCTCCAGCAGTTGGAGCCTCTCAGGATCCATAAACACTTTTGCATCTTTTGGTCGGATTCCAAGAACGCCCGTTGTGGTCTTAATGCCTTTCATCGGCAGATAGAGCCCGCGCGCTCCTGAAAGCGTGTCGCTTCCGGCTCCGGCAATCTGAACTCGATCAAGAACCCATCTTGCCACGGATAATTCGTTTTCATTCCATTCAAAGCGAGCCGGGTCTCCGGCCTTCACTTCCAAGTCGCCTTGCGATCCCGTTGTGAGGATGAGGATCGGCAATCCATAAAACTCTTCCAGTCGAGTCCGGGCCGTCTCAAACATTTGTTGAATGTTGGGTGTTTCGGAAAGTTCGCGACTCAATTTATAAAGGACGCGCATCCGCTCCGCCCGTTCTCGTGACGCGTCGGTTTGCAGGCGAAGACGACCCGTGATCGTGCTGATGAGAAGCCCAGTTCCCAGCATAATGACGAAGGTCAGAACATACTGGGTGTCGGAAACGGCAAAAGTCAGATAGGGAGGCACAAAGAAAAAATCAAAGGCCAACACACTTAAAACGGACGCGAGGATAGAAGCCTTTCGACCAAACCGATAAGACACGAACATGATTCCGAGCAAATAAACCATGACGATATTGACAAGAGGCAATGTGCGAAAAAGCGGCCAACAAACCAACGTCGCAAGACCAACCACCGCAGTGGCTTGCCCAACACCGGCCCAATCAGTCGGAGTTGCGTGTGCGACGGGTCTACGATCACTGAACTCCGTTCCAACTCCGCTAATGATATGCAGGTCGATATTCCCGCAGCGCCGGGCCATATCGTTGACAATTGAACCGAAAAGCCATTCCTTCCATCTTGGACTGGCTGGTTTTCCCAATATGATCCGGGTTACGTTTCTAGATCGAGCGAAGGTGAGGATCTCGTCTGTGATATCGTTACCAGACAGAGTCACGGTTTCTGCGCCCAGTTTTTCCGCCATCCTTAAATTATTGATAGCTCGAGCGCGCTCATCAGCGGAAAGTTGCAGAAAAGCCGGTGTTTCGACGAGAACCGCAATCCAATTCGCGCGAAGCCTGGTGGCCATTCGGCTGGCGGCCCGAATGAGCCGGGCTGACATCGGACTCTGACTGACCCCGACAAGAAGCCTCTCGCCCACCTGCCACACTTCAGAAATAGAATGCCGCTCTTTAAATGCCTGCATCTGCGCGTCGACTCGTTCAGCCGCATGTCGCAACGCGAGTTCGCGAAGCGCGATTAGATTCCCCGGTTGAAAGAAGTTTTCCGCCGCTCTGCCCGCCAATTCATTCTTGTAGACTTTGCCTTCTTTCAATCGAGTCAGAAGGTCCTCAGGAGCTAAATCCACGAGTTCAAGTTCGTGAACCTGTTGTAGAAAGGTATCGGGGACCGTTTCCCGAACTGTCACGCCCGTGATTTGGGCGACCACATCGTTCAATGTCTCCCAATGTTGAACATTGAGCGTGGTGTATACGTCGACTCCCGCGTCCAGCAATTCCTCGACATCCTGCCACCGTTTCGCATGACGAAGGCCTGGAGCGTTTGTGTGGGCCAGCTCGTCAACCACAATTAGTCGTGGATGGCGAGCCAACGCGCCATCCAAATCAAATTCCTTCAGAACAACGCCTTTATAGGAGATTTCTTTTCGAGGCAAGATTTCAAACCCCTCAAGAAGCGCTTCGGTTTCTGTTCTGCCGTGTGTTTCGGCAAGGCCAATGACCACATCCCACCCTTCCTTTTTTCTCTGCCGAGCGGCCTCTAACATGGCGTAGGTTTTGCCGACACCGGGACTCGCGCCGAAAAACAGTTTCAATCGGCCTCGACCGGCAATTTCCTCGTCGGCTTGGACCTGCTTGAGAAGTTGATCAGGGTTGGGTCTTTGATCCATGGGAGGCCTCATCCAAATTAAGATTCAGCTTTAAAACGTTCACGCGGGATTCGCCAAGTAGCCCCAGAAAACGGCCTTCGGTGTTATTCTGAATCAATGACTCAACCACCGGCTCTGAGAGTCCGCGAACTCGCGCAATTCGCTTTAATTGATATCGAGCAGAAGCCGGTGTGATATGAGGATCCAACCCGCTGGCGGACGCTGTCACAAGATCGATGGGAATCAATTCATTATTGTCCGGATCTACTTTCTTTAATGCGCTGATCCGATCTTGCGCCGCCTTTATAAGGGCCGGATTGATCGGACCCAAGTTTGAACCCGATGATGCAGCCCCATTGAAAGGAACCGGTCCGGTCGCAGACAACCGTCCCCAAAAATATTTGGGGTCATCAAAAAACTGGCCTATGAGCTCGGACCCCACAGCTTTGCCTTCTTTGAGGACCAGGCTCCCATTGGCTTTCTGTGGGAAAAAAACTTGCGCCAATCCTGTCATAGCAAAAGGATAAGCAATCCCCGTCAGGACCGATAGAACGATCAGCGCGCGAATTGCAGTGATGAGTTGTTCAATATACATATCAGACCTCCTTGCCCTGAGTCCGCCTAGGCGGATCGAAGGGCTTAAATCAAACCCAAGGCCACAAGCGCCATGTCAATCAGCTTTATCCCAATAAAGGGCGCGATAACGCCTCCGACGCCATAGACGAGCGCATGATCCCGCAAGAGCCGGCTGGCCCCCAACGCCCGGTATTTCACGCCGCGAAGCGACAGCGGAATCAAAAGCACGATGATGATCGCGTTGAAGATAACCGCTGACAAGATCGCGCTGGTCGGAGTGGCCAGGTTCATGATGTTCAGGGCCCTAAGAGCGGGATACGTCGCAACGAAGGCCGCCGGAATGATGGCGAAATACTTGGCCACGTCATTGGCGATGCTGAACGTCGTTAGCGCGCCTCGAGTAATCAACAACTGTTTACCGATCTCGACGACCTCCAGCAACTTGGTGGGATTTGAATCAAGGTCGACCATGTTGCCCGCCTCCTTGGCGGCTTGAGTTCCCGTGTTCATGGCCACCGCCACGTCGGCTTGAGCCAAGGCCGGCGCATCATTGGTTCCGTCTCCGGTCATAGCGACCAAACGGCCTCCGGCTTGGGCCTCCCGAATCAGTTTGAGTTTTGTCTCGGGCGTCGCCTGAGCGAGAAAGTCGTCCACTCCGGCTTCCGCCGCGATGGCGGCTGCGGTCAACGGATTGTCGCCGGTAATCATCACTGTTTTGATTCCCATCCGCCGCAATTCACCAAACCGGTCCTTGATGCCGCCTTTGACGATGTCTTTTAAATGAACGACGCCGAGAACTTTGTCTCGATCCGCTACGACGAGCGGCGTCCCACCAGTTTTGGAGATTTCATCCACCGATGTTTTAATGGCCGGCGGAAACGCGCCACCCTGACTTTTCACGTACGCTTCGATGGCGTCCGCGGCACCTTTCCGGATTCGCCGTCCATCGTTTAAGTCAACACCGCTCATGCGCGTCTGCGCGGTAAAGGGGATGAAATTCGCGCCGAGCTCATGTACCTGGCGCTCCCGAATGTTGAATTTTTCCTTGGCCAAAACGACAATGCTTCGGCCTTCCGGCGTCTCGTCGGAAAGAGAGGAGAGCTGGGCCGCATCCGCAAGGACTTCAGGAGCGGTCCCGTTTGGCGTTACGAAAGCCACGGCTTGCCGGTTGCCGAGCGTGATCGTTCCGGTTTTATCCAACAGAAGAACGTCCACATCCCCGGCCGCTTCCACCGCTCGTCCCGACATCGCGATCACATTGGCTTGAATCATACGGTCCATCCCGGCGATACCGATGGCGGGCAGAAGTCCGCCGATGGTCGTGGGAATAAGACACACCAAGAGGGCGACCAGCACAGTTACAGTGACCGGAACGCCGGATCCCGCCGCGCCCACGCTGAAAATCGAGAATGGAAGCAGCGTGACCGTCGCGATTAAGAAAATGATCGTCATGCCGGCCAGCAAGATATTAAGTGCGATTTCGTTCGGGGTTTTCTGACGTTTGGCGCCTTCCACCATGCTGATCATGCGGTCCAGAAACGTTTCGCCGGGGTTCGCGGTCACCTTGACCACAAGCCAATCTGAAAGGACCTGCGTTCCTCCGGTAACGGCGCTTCTGTCGCCTCCCGCTTCGCGGATCACAGGCGCGCTTTCTCCGGTGATAGCAGCCTCATTGACAGAAGCGACGCCTTCAACGATTTCTCCGTCCATTGGAATGGTGTCGCCTGCTTCAACCAATACCACATCTCCCTTTCGCAATTGAGATGCTGAAACAGCCTGAACGTCATTCCGGCCGCGAAAGTCCGCCACGGCGGACTCGTCCTTTGGCGAGCCGGAATCCAGACTGGACCCCGGCTTACGACTTGCCGGGGTGACGCTTCGCGTCAGTTTCTTCGCCGGGGTGTCCTGGCGGGATTTACGCAAATTCGCCGCCTGCGCTTTCCCGCGCCCTTCCGCCATCGCTTCGGCGAAATTGGCGAAGAGCACCGTGAACCACAGCCAGAGCGAGACCGACAGAATGAACCCGGCCGGTGCTTCTCCCTTACCGAGCAAGGCCTGTAGGAATAGGCCCGTCGTTAAAACGCTTCCTATCCACACCACAAACATCACCGGATTTTTAATCAGGTGTTTCGGGTTCAGTTTTTTGAACGAGTCGGCCAAGGCCGGCCCTAATATTGAAGGATCAAACAGCTTGTGTTCTTTTCTCATAATTTAATTTCTCCTTGCCCTGAGTCCGCCGCGGCGGATCGAAGGGCTAAGCAACCATCATCAAATGTTCGACAATCGGTCCCAGCGCCAGCGCCGGAAAGAAAGTCAATGCGCCGACGATGAGGACCACCCCGACCAGAAAAACAATGAAGAGCGGCGTATGCGTTGGCAGCGTTCCAGGGCTCTGTGGCACGATTTTCTTGCGAGCCAAGGACCCAGCCAAAGCCAAAACCGGAATGGCAATCCAGTAACGCGAGAACCACATCGCGAGCCCCAGCCAGAAGTTATAGAAAGGATTGTTTGCTCCCAGACCCGCAAACGCGCTCCCGTTATTATTGCCCGCGGAGGAGAAGGCGTAGAGCACCTCGCTGAATCCGTGAGCACCGGGGTTGTAAATCGTAGCCTTGCCGGCCGCCGACGCAACCGCGACGGCAGTCCCCACGAGCACGACCAAGCAGGGAACCAGAATTCCGAGGGACGCCATCTTCATCTCGTAGGCTTCGATTTTCTTCCCAAGATATTCCGGCGTACGGCCCACCATGAGGCCCGCAATAAAAACCGCGATGATGGCGAAAAGAAGCATGCCGTAGAGGCCCGAGCCAACCCCGCCGAAAACCACCTCGCCCAATTGCATCATGAACAGCGGCACAAACCCACCGAGTGGGGTATAAGAATCATGCATGGAGTTCACGGAACCGTTGGAAGCGGCCGTGGTTGCGGTCGCCCAAATGGCCGAGCTCGCAACACCATAGCGCACTTCTTTTCCTTCCATGTTGCCTCCGGCCTGGAGCGCAGAAGCCGTTTGGTCAATACCCAGTTTGGAGAGGAGAGGATTTCCGGCTTGTTCTTGGGCCGTGCAAAGCCACAGCATGGGCACAAATATGACGAGCATGGCCGCCAAGACCGCCCAACCTTGCCGCGTGTCCTTGACCATCGCGCCAAAGGTGTAACAGAGCGCCGCTCCTATTAATAAGATCGATAGCGATTCGAGGAAGTTGGAGAACGGCGTGGCATTCTCGAAGGGATGCGCGGAGTTGACGTTGAAATAGCCGCCGCCATTGGTTCCCAGTTGTTTGATCGCGATTTGAGAAGCGACCGGGCCCATGGCCAAGGTCTGTTCGGTGACGTCTTTTCCTTCCGCGTCTTTGGTCGGCTGAACGAGCGAAACAACCTGACTGGATTTAAAATTCTGAACGACGCCCTGGGAAGCGATTCCAAGCCCCACGACGATGGAGAGCGGCATCAAGATATAAAGAGTGCTTCGAACCATGTCGACCCAAAAGTTGCCGATGGCTTTCGCTTCTCGCCGAACGAATCCCCGGATAAAGGCGGCAAGAACCGCCATACCGGTGGCAGCGGAGACGAAGTTTTGAACGGCCAGACCCATCATTTGGGTGAGATAACTCATGGTCGTTTCGCCGCCGTAGCCTTGCCAGTTGGTGTTCGTGGCGAAACTGGTGGCGGTATTAAAAGCGGAATCCGGCGTGACGGCGCCCATCGCCATAGGATTTAACGGCAAATGGTTCTGAAAGCGCTGAAGAAAATAAACGACAAGAAGACCGACGACGTTAAAGAGCATCATAGCCACCGCGTATTTCTTCCAATCCATTTCCTCGGTGCGAACGCCTGATAATCGGTATATGAGCCGTTCAATGGGCCCGAGAATCTTATCGAGCCACGTTGATTTTCCCTCGTAAACGTTGGCCATATAACGGCCAAGAGGCTTGACCAAGACGAGCAGGACGCCCAAATAAAGGGCGCATTGAATGAAATTATTCGCGTTCATATTAGAAGGCCTCCGGTTTAAGCAGCGCTACCAAAAGATAGACGAAAATGAAAAGCGAGGTGATCCCGCCGATCCAATAGATGATGTTCATGATTTTTCCCTCCTAAATCTTTTCGCAGAGTACGATGAACCCTATAGAAAGGATTGTAAGGCCCAGAACTAAACTAATGTAAACGATGTCCATCTTGATTCTCCTTCTTGGGTGAGGCGGGATTTGTGGTGTCTTTCCTCTCAACTAAATCTTTCAACCTTGCCTCGTCCCGTTCTAAATTGCTCAAAACGCGAGCCAAGCGGTCAGCTTCTTCTTCAAGCTTCTGAATAACTTGATCAACTCGCGGAGAAAGCTGGCGTTCTTGCGTGTGAGATTCCTCTTTTTCGATTGATGTCGATGGAGACCAAACCGCAAAAACTGTTTGTGCGACCGCGGAGATTCCCACGAGGAATAGAAACGAAATAATTCTTCTCATGGGAACAAGATAACTTAGCTCCCCGTTTAGGAGCCATTGTCACCCCATTAAGATTTCGTTAACAAATCCTCATCCCCGCGAAAGCGGGATCCAGGCCGTCAACTTGCTTCTAAGAAAATGGCTGAAGGACTGCATTGCCGCTATCGCGGGAATGACGAAGATCGCGGCGCTTAATCTTCTGGAGCTTCGAGACGATATCCGACACCAGGCTCCGTTTTCAGGCATTTGGGCCTGACAGGATCGGGTTCGATTTTCTGGCGGAGCTGGTGGACAAAAATCCGCGCGGTTTCAGGCGTGGCGGTGGCGTCGTCTCCCCAGACTTCCTTAATCAACATTTTTTGGCTTACGACTCTGCCCACATGACGGACAAGCACCGCAAGAAGGTCATATTGTTTCGGAGTAAGATGGGTTTCTTTTTTACGAACCCACACTTTTCTGGCCACCAAATCAACCTTCAACCCGGCATATTCATATATAGGAGGTGAGTCATTGGAGCCTCGTTCTAAGTGGCGCACAGCCACCCGCAAGCGGGCCATCAGCTCACCCACGCTAAAGGGCTTGGTTAAATAATCATCGGCCCCTGCATCCAGGCCCGCGATTTTATCGTTCTCTTTTCCCCGAGCAGAAATAATAATGACCGGAGCGGAAGTCCATTGGCGCAATGATTTCAAGACAGCCAGTCCATCTTGATCTGGCAACCCAAGATCAAGCAGGATGACATGGGGTTTTTTTGAAGCGGCATATTCAAGCCCCATACGACCCGTCGTCGCTTCAATAATGTTCCAACCTGTTTTCTCCAACGACGACCGTAAGAATTGAAGAATCGCGGGTTCATCCTCAATGATAAGAAGTGTTCGTTCAGCGTCCATTTTCATTTATAGGAAGCGTGAAACGGAACAGGGCCCCGCCTCCGGTCCTATTCTCGGCCCATATTTTTCCGCCATGCGCCAACACGATGGCCCGGCAAATCGCCAATCCCAACCCCGCGCCAGAGGAGGAACGGTCATGGAAAAATTTTTCAAACACACGTTCAACGTCAGCTTCATTTAATCCAGGTCCTCGGTCTGCGACTGTCACGCTGACCATTCCTTGCTGCAGCGTGGCGCCTATATCAATGGTGCTTCGGGCAGGAGTATGCCGAATGGCGTTCTCCAGCAAATTAATAAATACCTGCTCGATTAACATCCCGTCGAGCGGAACGGCAGGCAAATCCCGAGGCAGCTTCACGTCAACTTTTCGTCCATGAAGAGATTTCTCGAGTCGTCCTAACGCGCTCCCCACAATCTCTTCCAACGGATACCGCTCCTTTTTTATTTGCACGGCTCCCGATTCAAGTCGAGTCGCCTCCAACAAATTCTGCACCAATCTCGAAAGGCGCTGCCCTTCCGTTTGAATTGTTTGCAAAAGGCCCAAACCCTTGGGACTTTTCCGCATCTCTTCGTTTTCCAAAAGGGTGCTGGCTAAACCCACGATGGCAGTAAGCGGCGTTCTCAGATCATGCGACACTGAACTCAAGAGAGAACTGCGAAGACGCTCCGTTTCCACCTCAACTTCGGTTTTCTTGGCGTTTTCCTGCAACCTCTCAACTTCCAACGCAAGCGCTATCTGCTGAGCCAAAGAATCGAGCAACAGCCGTTGCTCCGTCACCATCATCTGATCTTTTACGCGTGGTCTGATGCTCATCACTCCCACCGCTCCTTCTGTTCCCAAGAGCGGAACATACAGAGAACTATCCGATGGGACTGATTGAGTGCTTAATCCCGCCGGTTGCTTTTGGTCATAAGCCCATTGAGCGATGCCGACTTCTTTTTCCGTTGGGATATTTTTGCCCGAGTTTGCATATGTTTCCAAACGAGCCGTCGAATTTGGAAGGAATATAACGACATCCGAATTAAACACTTCTGAAATTTGACGAACGGCCATGCCCAAAACATCCTCCAAACTCCGCGCGCTCGATAATTGCTGAGTGAACGCATGCATCATGGCCGTTCTCCTATGGCCTTCACGGGCGGATTCGGCCTCTGAACGAAGACGAATGGTGAGATGGCTAATAACCATAGCGGTGATAAACATGACAAGAAAAGTCCAGATGTACTGAGCGTCCGCCACCGAGAAGGTAAACCGCGGAGGAACAAAGAAAAAGTCAAAACAAAGGACGCCGAGAGTGGCGCAGAGGGCGGACGGCCCCCTCCTTCCTCGCGTTGCCACAACAAGTGTTCCCAATAAATAGATCATGACCAGGTTGGTGGGTTCAAAAAACGGGAACAACGCGAAGGAGATGGCCGTGGAAATAATTACGGCGAATAAGGCTGAGATATATCCATTGTTAATAAGGACGTTCAATTGTCGTTACCTCACACACCAGGTGCCCTGGCAAATTTCTTCAGCCATTTCTTTAGGGTCGACTTTCCACCAATCCCATATTGCTAGCACTCGTTTGAGACATCTTACCACTCTCAATTGCTTCAACAACCTATCGCTTAAAAGCTTCTCCATACTGAATTATTCCTTTTGACACTTTTATTCTCCTCTTTAGTGTCAACTTATTTCAGGACGAGACAGGTGTTATAATCTTTAAAAACACTCCAATTCACAGCTTATTCTCTCTAAACTTTTACACTACAAAATTAGAAAACTATCGTTTTGTAGTGTAAACATGGTTAAATTGGAAATACACTACAGAATGTAAATATATTCGTTTTGTAGTGTAATCAATATGGCAATATTAAATGGAATCCTAAACGATAGCCTGGTTCATTACAGGCGGCTCGACAAAAAAATCAGAGCCCAACTCAAAAAGCTCCCCCAAGGAAGCGTTTATAAACGCCACATTGGGAAGAACCAATATTTCTATCTGAGCGTTCGTGAAGGAAATGAGGTTCATTCCAAATACCTGGGAAAAGAAGTCCCTATTGAAATTGAAAAAAAGATTAAAGAACGGCGCCTTTTAGAGCGCCAACAAAGAGAAGTTATCAACAGTCTCAAACTCCTTTCCAAAACCCTCAAGAAGAAAGCCCATGCCTGATTTGTTTCACGAAATACTTGCCGCATTTGACAAAGTAGGCTTATGGGATGATGGCATTGAACTTATTGGGAGCTGGTCGTTCGTCATTTACCAACGTCAATGCGGACTACCTCCCTATCCTCTCAAAACTCAGGACATTGATTTCCTTTTACCCCGTCCTTATCCACAAAGGAAACAAGTTGACTTGGCTGAGGCGTTGGCTCCGCTGGGCTTCCGGGTTGGATTTAGCTGATACCTAAGGAGATTTGAGTTCTATTTGGCGGGATTTTTGTCTATGGACTATAGTCCATGGTCCATAGACTATTTTTTTGCTTGGCAAAAAAATTTGCGGGAGCGGGCACTGCAACAGTCACTATCACCCCGTCCCCAGCACCGCCATTCCACTAAAGTTCGAGATCAAGGGAAAAAACAGGTGGCCCTTTGGGTGGGAGGTCCTGCGCCACCTCGTCTATCCGGATCACTACCCCTTCGTCACAAAGGCGAATAGGCCTCTTCAGCCTGAATTGGACGTAATTGGACGGATGGCCCCTGGCAGCCGTTCTTGATGCTTCCTCTAGCCGGAATTAATATTTGATAATCATCGCTTTTCATGGAACCGGGCGCGAATCTGGCATTGCTCCCCGTAAAATTGGCTAAAAACCCGCTTGAGGTATGTCAGAAAAACGTATACACTTTTCTGACATATGAAACGTGATAAAGTACCATCTAAAGTATTAGCCCGAATGCGCCAAGACAAAACCAGGGTCTACACCAGCAAAGACTTTTTGGATTTGGGCGCTCGCGCCGCGGTCGACCAGGCCCTCAAACGCCTTGCCAATAACAAAGTGATCCAGAAAATCGGACGGGGCCTTTACCGCATTCCCCGAACAAATCCGAGATTGGGCATCGACCTGGCTCCCAACATTGATCAAATCGCCCAAGCCCTTGGCAGAAAGACGGGCAGCCGGGTCGTTCCCTCTGGCGCGGTAGCCGCCAATTCGCTTGGCCTATCAACTCAGGTCCCGGCCAAGCCGGTCTATCTGACGGATGGAAGAACGCGCAGTGTGCGGGTCGGCAAAACCACCTTCTTGCTTATACACGCCCCCCCCAAAGACCTTCCCTTGGGACGGCCAATGAGCGCATTGGTGTTTCAAGCCCTACGCCATTTGGGCCACGAAGCTGTTGGACCCAACACCCTGTCCCACTTGCGTCGTCGCCTCTCCCCAAAGGAGCGCAAGCAATTGTTAAGAGATGCCAGGTACGTCACGGATTGGGTGGCCGCCGCCATTCGGGAGATCTGCTCCACCAATAATCAAACCAAAGGTGTGGCTCATGGATGACGTAGCCCGCCTTTCCGCTCAAGATCGAACGGATCTATTCCAAACAGCCGCCAGTTTATGCGGGAACATTCGACCCGCCCTGATCGAAAAAGACTTCTGGGTTTGTTGGACTCTCCAACGGATCTTTACCCTGAAGAGTCCACCGGCCGGTCTCGTTTTTAAAGGCGGGACAAGTCTTTCCAAGGTGTACAGCGCAATCGACCGCTTTTCTGAAGATGTGGATCTCTCATTCGACAGAAGCGCGATGGGATTCGGAGACGACAAGGATCCAGCCAAGGCCTCCAGTAGATCTCAAACAGAAAAACGATTGGAAAAGTTATCAGCAACCTGCCAGGAAATAATTCGGGCGAAATTCCTGCCGCAACTCGAAAAGGAATTTAAGAATGCGCTCGGCACGTCCCCATCCAAAGGATCATGGAATATCGAACTCGATCCGGACGATCCTGACCAACAGACGCTGGTTTTCCATTATCCAAAAGGAATTGATGAGGGCGGAGCTTCTCAACCGCGATATTCTCGCCCCAATGTTCGCCTAGAACTGGGAGCGCGTGGCGAGCAATGGCCTGCCGAATGGGCCGAGGTCATACCCTATGCGGCGGAGGTTGTCCCCAAACCCTTTAAAAATCCCTCCTGCCGGGTCAAAGCGCTTTCTGCCGAGCGCACCTTTTGGGAGAAGGCCACCATCCTGCACATGCTTTACTACCTTCCATCAACAAAACGGATCCCCGACCGCCAATCCCGCCATTATTACGACTTCGTGAAACTTTATGAAACCGAATCCGGCCAAAAAGCCATCGCCGATTTGGGTCTCTTGAGAAACGTGGTCACCCACAAATCGATTTTTTTCGCCTCAGCTGCCGCCCGTTATGATCTGGCCACCCCCGGCAACCTGAAACTTCTCCCACCTCCAAACCGGAAAAAGGAATTGGAGGATGACTACGCCAAAATGCGCGAGATGATTTTTGGTACCCCACCACCGTTTGATGAATTGATGAGCGAACTGGGTCAAATCGAGGGGCTGATCAACAAATAGATAGAAGGTGGTATGGCATCGGGCGGCCACAAAATCCAATATTCATTTCTGCGGGCCTGCATTCTTAAGCCGCTACCAGCACACTTCGCAAGATTTGTGTGATATTTGATGTTGGAGAACTCAAGACCTTGCACTTTTACTGCTATACCTGGAGTGTTACCAGCGTGACTTGGTCGGGGCTGTAGGCCAATAGCTTCGTCCGGCGTCCATCCTTTTGAAAGCCGGTAACTAACCGTGTTGTTGGACAGCCCATATTCCCTCGCCAGGCTTTGAAGTGAACCAAATTCACGTCCATTAACAATGAATTTTCGGTTTTGATTAATTTTTGATTTGTCCAACAATATCTCCAACATGTGATCGGATTACTGATCGGCAAGACGACCAAATCACAATAAAAGTGGCCAAATGCCACAAAATCGGCAGGTCATCGTTGCAGTCTGAACAACAAAAAAGGCGGTCCGGAAAAACTCCGAATCGCCTTGAGAGTGTGAGCTAATTTAAGTTTTTCTAACGGCTCTTAAGCTCTTTTGCGGGAGTAGGATTTGAACCTACGACCTCGAGGTTATGAGCCTCGCGAGCTACCAGGCCTGGTCGCCGCAGGCGACCTGCGACCTTGATACTCAGACTCTTTCGTTGGGAAAAATTCCAGCCCTAAAATGCACTGATCGGATTACTGATCGGATAAGTTTCGAGACACAAAATCGCTCTCGGCCTATTTACAGCTACGGTTCAGCAATAGAAGATTGCGATTCGTTGAATCACCCAAAACATCGCCACGCTGCCGATAGCATAGAGCAGCAGACCTTTAATCATGGTAATTCGCCTTTGGTTGTCAGATTTAAGGCGGCCAATCCCAGGAGTGCGCTTAGGCCAAGACGACGTGTCCCCAAAAAACGGTCGCATCGTATGAGCGCCATCATAGTTGGGTCTTTTAAGCTTTGATAAAGGATAAATTGGCCGGTTAAATCTTGGTCTCGAAGCTCGAAAGAGGCCATTTCCGTGACTGGCGACATTCGATGAAAATTATTTCAACGATGGATGCTATGCTCCATGAAATTGATATTTGCGTTACTTATTTCGGTTGGATGTTTCATAACAACCATGTTTTTGGGGACTTCAAGTTCCTTTGCCCAAGGAAACGCCTCTGAACCTGACGAAAAATGGACATTCGCCATCACACCCTATTTTTGGTTGGCCGATATCGGGTCGACATTGAAGTATGACGGAGCGAGTGGATCAAGAGAAGCAGATGTCACCGTTCCCCCGGAAGACTACGTGGGCAATATCAAAATGATATTCCCGTTTCAGATCGAGGCGCGGTTTGGGCATTGGTCCCTATTTTCTGATTTTAACTACATGAAAATTGAGAACGAGAAGAGCCGGGTTAAATCAGCGGAGTTTAATTCTGGCAACCGAATTCCAATCAATGCTTCGGCTAATGCGGGAACCGAAACGACGATGGAAATGACGGAATGGACGCTGCTTTCTGGATATCGATGTCTCGATTCAAAAAAGATTTCATTCGAGCCCACAATTGGTCTTCGTTACTTTAACCTGTCCGCAAGAACGGATTGGAATTTAACAGGGGCTGTGGCAGGCCCAGGCCCGGGAGAAACATTTCAACAGTCAGGAAGCGTGCATGGGAGCGAAGCTCTTTGGGATATGTTAGTCGGGTTCCGCGGTCAAGTTCACCTCAGTGAGACTAAATTCGCTCTTCCATATTATTTTGATATCGGAACCGGCGAATCGGCTTTAACTTGGCAGGGATCAGCGGGGCTTTCCTATGCCTTTAACTGGGGTGAGATTTCAGCCAATTATCGATATCTGGATTATCAAACCAGCGGATCGAAGCTCATCGATAAATTGAGTTTCAGCGGGCCCTCATTGGGCGTTTCTTTTCAATTTTAAAGAGAGCTCAGGAGTTCAACTACGAAAAAAATAAGCTTAGGTTTAATTGTTTTTTTTCTTTGTCAATTTCCTCTTTGGGCTGAGCTGGCCGGCACACCGGCGGCTCCAGCCCCTGGGAAACTTCCTCATTTCTATGCTCGATTTGGCAACGACTTTTTTGGGCTCTTGGATAAGAATGAGGATGACTATCGTACGACAGAAACAGCTTTTGGATTCCGTGTAACCAACAACTTATTCTTGAATCTCAATTTGAGCGCCTTAACCGATAAAGGTCCCACCAGTCAAAATGATCTGGCTGAAGAAGGCCGAATCGATCAAATGACCTTGTCCTTTTCTCGTCGATGGATTTTTTCAAAGGAGAAAGAGGGAGATGCTCGGGAATTTCTCTTCGGCGTCGTTTTGCGTCGAACGGGTGAATTAAATGGAGCCGCGATACAAAATGGAATCCACGAGGTTATTCAAAATAATCCAGTCAACCTCGCTTATGAAGATATAAGTCGGCTCGACCTTGGCCCATTGGTTTCCTTCAATTATTTCTCGCATCTGGATAGAAAGAACAAATGGGGCATGTGGTTTCCAATTCAGGGGTTGGTGACCACGGCGGGTCAAGCGGAACTCTCCGCCGGTGCGTATGGCTCATGGCATCCAAAAAAGGTCACTCTCTATACGGGCTTCCGAGGAGAAGCACGTTCTGCTGGTGACACAGGACATGTCGTTGACAATACCTTTCATCAGGAAGAGGGTGTTTATTCCGTCATCGGATTTAAAGCAGGGCCCGTCGCTCTCGATTTGGGCCACAAGATTGGCTCCACTTATGGTTACGGATGGCTGACACTTTTGGAGGATGACTCTGTCCCTGCACCTTCTTCGGATGATCGAGGCCACGACATCGTATTGAGTCTTGGTGCCGAGGTTCCTTACTTCGGAGTGCGAAGTGATCTGGCTTGGTTGGCTCCGAGCCGTTGGTCGTGGAGTCCAAAATGGCGATGGGGCTTAACCAGTGTGTTCACTGGCGGCGAAATGCCAAAAGACGCACCGGAAGGATGGGACGAGTTTCAACGCAGCTTAACCGTTGGACCAGCAGCACACTACTATCCTGGCTGGGAAGGATTGCCGGGGGCAAGCCTCATGGCCGAAATCCGCCTTGGAAGACGTCAAGAAGGTTTTCTTGTTCCTAATCAAACCACAACTGGAGATGTTAAATCGAACCAGGATGTACTCGCAGGTGATTTAGCTCTGGTAATTCCTTTCGGCGGAGTTCCTCAGAAGGGTCTGGCGATGAAAATTGGTGTGACCGCTTGGAAACCATTAAGTGGAAGCGAGGAAGTTATCCTCGGTACAGAACAGATCACGATCATGGAACCGCAGATCCAGCCTTTTGTGACCTTCGACTACGGATTTTCATTCTAACCGACGCTTTGGAAAAATCGGCATAGTACAGAATGGAATTTTTAATGGGTGCGACAGAGAATTATATTAACTGATACCTTTTAGCTTTAATAAAATTCCTATGAATATCACAAGGCCAAGGATCAAAATTATCCCTGCCATGAGAAGCGAATAACGCGGATGGGAAATCGCTTCTCGCCCTGTCAAGCTCCTCACGGTAAAAATATTTTCCACCGTTCCCATAATCAAGCTGAGGATTCCCACCCCTATCATAAAAAGACCGACGGTTTTCGAACTCGACACACCAACTATCGCTTGACCTGAGGCGATGAGTGTTTCCCTTTCGAATTGAAGAAACTTATAAATGGTAAAGCCAAAGGTAATCAGTGAAAGACCTGTGCGAACCCATGCCATGAGCGATCGATCCGCCGCCATGATTGTCCTTAGTACCGCCATAGTGGTCTGCAGTTGTGCGCGGTCGATGTTCTCGCTGTCTCCGACAATTTTTTCGCTCATTAGTTTTTATTCCTCTTAAATTCCATTTATTGACCATTCGGGAGCAACATCCGGTCGGGAGTGAGTTTGTACGTCCAGGGACACCCTGAATTTTTCCAGCCGTTCGTATGGCGCTGCCCCAAAAACACACTATTCACGTCCGCAACAACGTCTCCTTCCATGCCGTCAATAATGGTGTAAACATTCTTAAACCCGGCTTTGGCGAGAAGGTTGACAGCAAGCGCGCTGCGGCCACCGGACCGACACATCAGCAAAAGCGTTTCGTCTTTCTTTGCCACCTTGCTCACTCTGGACACGAAATCAGGCAAGGGATTCATCGGAAATTTCTTCTTTTCAGCATCCCATTCATAAGATTGAGTTGCGACAGGTATCTTCCACGCCATTTCTGGATGGCCGACAAAGAGATACTCCTCTGGTGTCCTAACATCAACAATCTTTACCTTCTCTGGCTCGGCCTGCCATTTTTCGTAGGCCTCTTTCGCCGTTAGATAAAGATTCAGCACTGTTTGTTTTCCGTTCGCAATCTCTGCCCCGGGTTTTGGCAAGCATGACGTTAGATCGCCCGGCGCACAACACATCGGATTTCCATTCTCATTTTCTTTGGTTGTCATTTTAATGTCCCTCTCACTAGCCCAGTTGCTGCTTGGATTGCAAGAGCGCTGCTGTTTCAGGAAGCTTTAACGTGGTTTTTTTCTTCCACTCTTCTTCCAATAATTCTCGAGCCGCTTTCTCCAGAAACTCCGGAGCTGCCCACTGCTTCACGTCAAAGTCGTTCTTGATGTATCCATGACTCAACATAAAGTTCTTTCCTATCTCAACAGAAGCAAGATTTTGTGGAGACAGATTAGGCACCATATCGACCCGCCTGATTCCTTCGTAGGTATCTTCAACATCCCGATAGAAGGTCTGCTTGTCGAGAATCGCTGCTGCGGCATGCTTATGCTCATTAGACCAGCGCCCCACCTTGATCATGCCTTTCATAAATGTCACGGCAAGCTCGGGGTGCTTTTCCGCCATCTCGTCGGTGCAGGTGATGACGGCAGGAACGTTGGCGACTTGCAGGGTCCAGTCCGGATATCTAGACAAATCTTCAATTGCTTTGAATTTACCGGTTAACTCTGAGAGACAACTTAGAACTTTACTTTGACTGTAAATGGCATCCACGATGCCCTTCTCCAGCGCAGTTTCCAGCGGACGGAAGGCCAAATCATGTTTATGATCACGCTTCAGCCACAATTCTGACGGGTTTTCCATCGGATCCAACATGGAGGGATTGTTATACCAGTCATCGGCATATGGGAATTCGACGATCTCGACATCCTTGCGAGTCATGCCGTTTATTCGGAGCATCAGCTCAATGCCTTGTTCTTCTTGGATCCTCCACCAGTCATTCTTAATTCTATTCATGCTCTTCGACAGACCAATCTTTTTACCCTTCAGCTCAACCATCCGATAAATATCGTCCTTGGCGCGTACCATCATGACGCCACCTTCGTAGACTTGCGTCACCCCAAGGAGCCTGGTTTTGCGAATGTCAGCATGAACATTAATAGGAGGAAACAAGCCGCCGAAACGGATCATGTTGTCCAGATTGTGGATGTAATGGGGATACCAATCGTTTTCGCGTGCAGAGCGCAGAAACGCGTACTTCACCCCTATTTTCTTGTACTCCTCTTTGGTCCATCCCAATTCCTGATCAACATTGCTTGCCGAGACGAGGGGACAATTGGTGTAGTACACCTCTTTCCAATTCAATGGAACGGTGCTCAATTTCGTATTTTGCATCGTCGTTTCCTTTATTGACGATGTTTGTTTATCCTCAATCGTTACGTTTCCCATACTCACGCCTCCTATTTAAATTTCACCAACTAAAAATTGACGGGTTTCAACAAGCCCAGTCCCACCAGTATCATCTGTGTCGCCAAACAGGCCTGCATAAAAATTAGGACGGATCCAAGCACCGTAAGAACGAGAGTTAATGCCGGTATCATCAAGATTTGGTCGATAAAGTACATGGTCAGAAAATCCAAAATCATCATGATCGCGACACTAACGAGGACGAGTCTCAGCATTCCAGGATAATGCGGGGCATGCAAAACGAATATCAACATGGCGGCGATGCCCGCATGGGGTACGATGATTGGAACAGCCATTGGTGAAACAGCGAGTTGAATCGGCTTGGTTGTATCGGAAACTGGAGTCGACGGTTATCCTTTTGTGAAGATGGCGTTTAATGCCGCAAGTAATAAGACCAATCCTCCTGTTATCCGCACAGCATCAATGCTGATGCGATACTTATTAAGAAGCGCCGTACCAGCAATCACCACAAAGGCGCAGAGCACAGAGGCGATCGTTGCCGCTTGAATTGCTACGGCCCGTTTGAACTGGAGATCCATTCCCTTCGTTAACCCGGCAAAAGCCGGAATGATTTTGAACGGCCCCAGCAACATAAAGAATATGGTCAGAATAAATGACAAACGTTCCATAAGTTCTTTCTATGAAAGAACAAGGAGGGGAGATATGATTGCCGTCATATAAGGATTTTATTGATTGCCACACTGCGACAGCTGCCCCCCCCTCGCATATTCAGACCACTTGTATGGTAACCAAACTGATCGGATTTCTGATCGGGTCCATGACCAAATGGGCATAAATTGGACTAAACGGGACAAAAATGGGAAGTGATGAAGAATTTGGTGCGATGGGAATTCAGGGAAATACGATCGCTGAAATGTCGCTGATTACTAAGGGGAATTGAGTTCTTTTTGGCGGGATTGAGATTTTTTTGAAATTTTGCGGGAGTAGGATTTGAACCTACGACCTCGAGGTTATGAGCCTCGCGAGCTACCAGGCTGCTCCATCCCGCGGACGGATTGTAGCAGAGTCCCAAGGGTTTCGGGAAGGAGTTTATTGTCGTCGGAAAAGAACTAAACGGATTACTGATCGGGATGGAATCAAATTAAGCTGACTTAACCAAGAAACGTGAAAGGCGAATTCGGTTGTAACGTTGGGTGATGATACAAGGCAGGTTGGCCGCCACCGCATAAATGATCATGGCGCTTCCAACCCAGGGGGCATTCCATAAAAAGAAAATGGGTGCGATTCCCATAGAAATCCAATGAGTTAATTCTCCCCGGCAGGTTTCAATAATAAATGTTTGTATAAAATCCTGCGTTAATAAACGAAGGCCTTTCTTGGGGAATCCACCCTTGAACCAGGGGGCCGCGTCGGGTAGCCATTTTTTCCAGTAACGAACCATAAACACTCTTTGGTATCTCATCCCTCCTTGCTCCCAATCGCGTTCACGATAAAGCCAGCTGCCAGGATTGAATTTTTCCCTCTCCCAACTTGTAATCCATTTTGAAATTCCCATATGGAGAAGAAACCAAACACAGACATCAACAACGATGGTGGCAAAGGTGGGAAGAACAAAAACTCTCATGAAGGAATTTTTCTTCCTTTCCAGATAGCGGAACGGTAAATCGACGAAAAAAGTGTGGACTTTAAAAACACCAAAACAAAAAATACCGCCGGAATAGGAAAGAAAATTGATGTCAGAAGGCGAAATGTTCCCAGTCTGGTCAACCACCGGTGAATTTGAGAAACATACAATCCATAAAAAATCAAAAGCAAGGGAAGCTCCGCGCCTTTTCCCATCAATAGAGAAGTCACAAGGTGCCGAGCTGTCCCAAGGCATCCCGTTAACCAGAGGAAAAGACCAAAGAACACGACAGGCGGGGTTCCTTTGGCCCCTGACAAGAAAGACTTGTTCCAGCCGCCCACAATATCGCTGAGACCGCCTGAATACATCCTGAAATTAACAACGTTTCTCCCGACATAACAGTTTAAGGAAATCCCGTTCTTGTAAAAGTACTCGGCCATAGAATAATTTTCCACCACACTACCTTTGACGGCCTCGTGGCCTCCGAATTTAAAATAATCTGTTTTGGAGATCACAAGCACCGGGCCAAATGGCTTGGGGTGAGCGAATCTTGGGCCCATTAAAGTGAAGGCAGTCGAACCCGCGGCCTGAATTAAATTAAAGAAGGCGGAGAATTGCTCTACAACAGTCCCCATCGTGTGATAGGGAAGAATGGAGAGAGCCCCCCCCTTCTTGTGTTGCACAGCAACCATTTTTTCTAGCCCTTCTTTTTCAAGCGCGATGTCCGCATCCAGAAAAACGAGAACCTCACCTTTGGCGCAAAGAGCCCCTTGATAACAAGCCCAGGGTTTCCCCAGCCACTTTTCAGGGAGAGGTTGAGATAAAAGAACAGTGGCTCCCATCTCTGTTGCAATCTGAGCGGTTCGATCGCTGGATTGGTCATCAACCACGATAATTTCATCGGGTTGAATGGACTGCTGTTGAAGCGAAGCCAAAAGAGTCGGCAAACGTTCCGCCTCGTTTCGCGCGGGAATGATGACTGAAATTGGTGTTTTCGTTGAGAGGGTGCCTCCATCAAGGGTCCCCAATTCTCGAATTCGAAACAAAACAAGATAGCCCACCATCCAAAACGCCGCGTGAAGCCACATGCTGAAGTCAAGGACAAACAAAGGATGATTCCAACCCGGCATTACCGCGTCCTCATGTGAATAACGATTTTTTTCATGCGGTTATTGAATAAGAAGACAGTGTCCTCAAATGGAGGTTGCCCTCTTCTCATGGACGGGTCGTTGGAAAACCCAACGGGTTCTTTGGGAATTCCTATGAGTGATTTATTCAACCGGTGATCGTTGTTCAAATCCTGGTAAACGCTGATGGCATACGGTCCAAGGGGGATATTTTCGAAGGTTATTGTCTCACTGGTCGCGGTGACTGTTGCCCGGCATATCGAGAAAGCTTTCTTCGTGTTTCCCGGATAACCGTCGGCAGATTGGAACAAAGCGACTCGCAAGACTCCGGTGTTTGGAATAAGGCCTTCAACAATCAAAGTAAGGTTTTCTTTTTCAAGATTCGATTGGCCATACACCAGTGAGGCTGTCAGGAGAAGTGATGCCAACAACCAGGACGGAAAGGTTCGACCTCGCATTTAGGATGAATGGCGACCTGAGGCGCTGTCTTGGAGAATTTTATCACGGACCAACTGACCGGAGAGAACCACCATCGGCATGCCGCCGCCTGGATTCACGCTTCCCCCAACAAAATAAAGGTTCTTGTAGGTTTCACTTCTTTGGGGCGCCTTGAATCCCAAATTTTTCTTGCGATCAGACACAACGCCATAGATCGCCCCTTTGTTGGAATAATATCGTTGTTGAATATCATGTGGAGTCCACATGTCTTCGGTGATTATGTGTTTCCTTAAATTGGTGAGTCCCATTCTTTCCAACTTCACGAGCAGGCGTTCTCGAAGGGCCAAATAATCTTCTCTGGTAAAGGGGTTCTCGTCCCGTAAATGAGGGATATGGGGAAGAATTTTTATGACCTCGCATCCCTCTGGAGCCTGCGAGGGATCCGACTTGCATGGAGCGACAAGATAAATAGTGGGATCTTGAGACAAGTCTTGTCTATGGAATAACGTGTCAAAATGTTTTTTTGCATTTTGGGCATAGAAGAAATTGTGGTGTGCGAGCTCTGGATAGATCCGATTCACTCCCAAATGAAGCACGAGACCCGAACAGGCCGGCTCAAATTTCTCGTAGGTCTTTAGAAATCCCGGCGACTCATTAAAGAGATCCCTGTAGGCCGGAATCACCTCCATGTTGGATACGAATAAATCAGCCGTAACTTTTTCATTTCCTTTGAGAACAATGGACTGAACCCGTCCACCAGACCGCTCCACCCCCACCACTTCACAATTGGTATGGACACGGCCGCCCAATTCTTTGAGCAACCGTTCCATTCCAACTCCTAAGTTATAAAGGCCGCCCTTCACATACCACAACCCATATCCCCATTGAATGTAGGGCATCAAATTGAGCAAAGCAGGGGCATCATAGGGAGAAGACCCGACGTATTTGATGAAATAATTAAGAGCATCTACCAACTTTTCGTTTTTCACGAAATGCCGAACGCCTTGATCAAGTGTTCGAAAAACATCAAAGCCGCGTAAACTTTTTAGGGGCCCATAGAACCGAACCAATTCCCAAAAATTGTCCAACCCTTTCGCGAAATATCCTTCTTCAGTGAGTTTGGTAAGTTGTCTTGAATATTCGAGAAATTTAAAGAATCCCTCTGTCCCCCCGCCGGGAATTTTCCCCAGTTCCACCTCCATCTGTCGAATGTCGGAAGTAAAGTCAAAAATCGTGCCGTCCTCAAAAAAATTCCGCCAGTGCGGGATCACTTCTTGAATCGGCACATAATCTTCCATGCGTTTCCCTGCGCGGGTGAAGAGCGTTCTAAAAATATGCGGCATGGTCAGAATGGAGGGACCTAAATCAAATGTAAATCCGTCCTGCTTTAAAATGTTTAATTTTCCGCCGACCCGTTCGTTTTTTTCATAAATGTCGACTTGAAACCCTTCGCTCAGAAGAGAAACAGCCGCCGATAGACCTCCCAACCCCGCGCCAACAACAACAACTTTCTTGTTTTTATTTTCCATGACTTCCTCGCTCTTCATTCTGGGTGTTGCGATACGCTTTTATAAATCCCCACAATCCTTTTAACTTCACCCACAATGGTTTGTTTAAAAACGAAATATTCAAATAGATGCGCAGGTTCTCATAAAGTTGTCGGCTATAAGGGAACCAATTGAGTTCCTTTTTGGCGGTTCCCTTGTTCACCATCACCGCCATGGGCCGGCAAAACGATCTCAATCCTTCCGGGCCGTGATAGCGTCCCACCCCGCTTTGCTTCACCCCTCCAAACGAGGCATAGGGGTTTCCTATATTTTTAAGCACATCATTAATGGCACAGTTCCCCACCTCCAATTGCGCGGCGACACGTTGACCGCGCTTCAAGTCCTGTGTCCAGATGCTGGCATTGAGGCCTAAGGGGGAATCATTGGCCAACGCAATCACTTCGGACTCTGTTTTAAATTTCTGTATGGGCAAGACAGGCCCGAAGGTTTCCTCTGTCATAATTTTCATTGTGTGGTTAACGTTGGTCAAAACAACGGGATGCATCAGTTGACCGTCAACCCGTCGATCCGTTTGGAGGATGGCCCCTTTCTGGAGGGCCTCATCAATTTGACCGTTTACGATTTCAATTTGGCGAGGGCTGGTCATGGCCCCGATGTCGTGATCCATGGAGCCCCCCACGCGCAAGGTTCGAACTTTTTGAACCACAGCTTTCACAAAACGGTCGTAAATCCCTTCTTGGAGATACAGGCGCTCAACGGCGACGCATACTTGGCCCGCGTTCGCGAACGCCCCGTACACCGCTCCGTTCACCGTTCGTTCAAATGGGGCATCATCAAAAACAATCATCGGGTCTTTCCCCCCCAATTCGAGGATAACGGGAATTAAATGGCGGGACGCGGTCGCCATGACTTTTTTCCCAGTGGTGGAGCTGCCCGTTAGAAAGATCATATCCGGCCGGGCCTCGATCAGGCGTTCGCCTGATTGCGCATCACCCTTTATTATATTTATGACATCGGGAGGGAAACCCGCTTGGTTGAAGAGCTCCTGAAGGAGATCTCCCACGGCAGGGGTGATCTCAGACATTTTTAATATCACGGCATTCCCCGCGGCGAGCGCAGTGATGACGGGGATCAAAGACAATTGAAATGGGAAATTCCAAGGAGAAAGAATCAGCACCACACCCCAGGGATAATGGGTCATATAAGACGTTGAATGGCGGTAAGAAAATGGCGTCTTTCGTTTTTCCGGCGCCAAAATTCTCTCCGCATTCTTTTCCAAGTAACGAAGATTCTCGAGCGTCGGAATTAGTTCAGTCAACACCACTTCCACCGGTGTTTTGCCAGTGATGTGAGCCATCCGATTTGAAATGTCGTCCATTCGCTCAACGATGGTGTCGGCCAAACGACCCAAGGAGGCCAGTCTCTGACGGATGGGGATGTTTTTCCAAACGGATAATCCCTGACGAGCCTTGGCGGTGATCCCAACAATATCCTCACCCCCCGTCATAGTGTTAGTTCAGGCTCTTATTTCTAGTCGGCAGAGACGGAATAGCGGGAGTAGGAACGCCATACTTTTCACAGATCAGATTTGAGGAGATGCGAGCCGACTCATAAATGGTGGGAAGTCCGCTCCCCGGATGAGTGCCTCCCCCCACCAGATAACAGTGATCCAATTCTTCAAACTTGTTTCGGGGTCTCAAATACAACAATTGGGAAAAGGTGTGAGCCAAATTAAACGTGGCACCAGCGTAGATGCGCTGTTTTTCTTCCCAATCCAATGGGGTGATGACCCTCTCGACCTCGATATGGGAACGCAAATCCTTTATCCCGGCCCGTTCCACAATCAAATCCAAGACCCGATTTTTAAAAGGTTCTTTTTCTCTGGTCCAATCCACGGAGCCCATCCGATTGGGAACTGGAACCAGGACGTAAAGCGTTGACTTTCCCTCCGGCGCCAAAGAGGGATCGGTTACCGAGGCGTTCTGAATATAGAAAGACATATCATCGGAAAGTGTTTTCTCCGAAAAGATGCGCCGAACATTTGTGCGGTAATCTTTGGCGAAGAAAATAGTGTGGTGGTTAAGCGGGATTTTTTTATTGACGCCCAAATAAAGCATAAACGTCGAACAGGAATATTTTTTCTTTTTTAATTTTTTAACGCTGTATTTTTCCAACGTGCCGGAGGGTACCAGCTTGGACATGGCATGGGCAAAGTCCGCATTTAGAATCACTTCGTCGGCCTCAACTGTTTCCCCGGATTCCAATTTCACTCCCTTGACTGTTCGTCCCTCCAAAAGAAGTGAGGCCACTGGAGTAGACAAACGAATTGTTCCTCCCACCTCTTCCACCACCCGCGCCATCGCTTGAGAAATTCGGTTTAAACCTCCCATGACGTGCTCGATCCCATACTCGTGTTCTATAAAGGGAAGCATCGTAAAGAAAGCCGGGCATTCCCACGGTGACATTCCGAGATATTTGGCTTGGAAAGTGAAAGCCAGTTTTAATTTGTCATCGGTGAAGTAACGGCCCAAGTTTTGGAAAAGCGACCGGCCAAAAGAAAGTGAAGGGAAAGCCTTCATGAGATCCAAGGAGAAAAGCGAGGTCAACTTTGAGTAATCGCGCTGGATGCAAGGATAGAGTTTTTTGTAGCGGTCTCCTTCATGGGACAAGAAGGCATCGAACCCCAACTCATTTCCTGGAAAAAGCCGCTTGATTTCCTCACGCATCCGGCTGTGATTGGAAGACATGAGCATCTCGCGATCGTCAAATCGCAGCGAGTAAAGTGGATCGAGTTTTTTAAACGTAAGGTATTTTGAAGCGTCGCGCCCCGCTTCCTTGAACATTTCTTCAAGGATAAAGCGCATCATTAAAAAAGTGGGGCCAATGTCAAACGTGTAAGGCCCCGCCTTGAGAGGCGCGTTTCGTCCGCCCACCACGTCTTTGGCTTCGAATACAGTAACGTTAAACCCGCGGTGAGCCAATATCATGGCACTTGTCAGGCCTCCCGGCCCCGCGCCAATTATGATGATGTTTTTTTTGGACATATTTTTAGGAGTGTGCCATCTTAGCAAGGGATTTTGCACATAGGCGAGAAGTTAAGCATCGCGAATCAACAGGAAGTTCCATCCCGCCCGCGGTGATTAAATAATTTTATTTTCCATTTTAGGAACTTTCTTCGACGAAGAAAGTGGATGCCGCCAAAAACTACAAACGGATGGCGGTAAAATTCCGAAGAAAGATAAGTTCGAACACAACTTCTCGCTGAAGGCTTCTTCGCACCGCTTCTTGGTAAGCGGCGCCTTGAGGGCGGTAATGCGTTTCCCATTGGAGGGTGGAAGAACCATCCAATTTATTGGTTTTGTAATCGGCCACCACCAGGAGACCTTCAAACTCGTAGAGCAAATCAATCACACCCCTCATCAGTCCTGAGCCCTGGGGATACACAAAAGGCATTTCGCGTCCGATGATTTTCACCCGGCACAGTTTCTGGTATAGAGCGCTCTTTAAAAATCCCCCTATAATTTCCGCGCATTCATTTTTAATGAGATCAGACGACGAGTTCCCCATTGGGAATTCAACCAACTGAGCCGCCCGGTCGACATTTTTCTTAAGAAGGGCTTTGTGTTTGGCCGGGGGGATTTGAAAATCCCATTCTTCCAAAACCTTGTGACATATTTGCCCAATCAGGAGGGCCTTTTCTCTTGCAGGATATGTTTCATCCTCTTCCAGATATTTTTTCTTTTCAGGTTCCTCCAACAGAGCCGTGGGAGAGAGGATCAACCGCTCATTCACCAGCCGGGTTAATTCATCGGCGCGTTTTTGAAAGCCAGCGGATAAACCTTGCACATTCCAGGTGTTGTCCAACTTCAAAGCGGAACGAGCTGAAGTCATTTCCGACATCGGTTTTTGTTGTATTTCTTCCACATGGAAATGAGGACTTAATTCAGCCGATTTAAGAATGTTGGCAAACTGTCCCGACTCTTTTTCACCTCCGCCAACAAAACACACCAATTGTTTTTTTGCGCGTGTGGTCGCCACATAAAACACACGAATCTCTTCAGCGCTCTCCCGTTTATCCTCTTGTCGTTCTATTTCAATCATCGCGGCATTTGTGAAACCGGCCCCTTCTAAACGAAGCCCCACCGTTCCAGTGCGCCAATCTCGACGAACATCTTTCTTGTCGTTTCGGGCACGTTTATTGGCTGAAAGGTTCGGCAAAATAACCAGAGGAAACTCCAGTCCTTTGGCTTTATGAATGGTCAATACTTTAACCGCGTCATATTTAACATCGGCCAGCGGATTTTCCCCCTCGTCGCGTTCCTCATCCCGATATTGATCAAAACGACGCACAAACTCTTTAAGGGTCAGGGGCGTCTGTTCGCTCCACTTTTCCGCCAAATGTCCCACTTTAAGCAAATTGGCCATCGCTTGTTCCCCATGAAAAGAGGTGGAGGCCGTTTCCAAAGCCCAGGTGCGTGAAAAAATCTGTCGAAGGGTTCTCCCCAAGGGATGGGACTTGGACTCCTCATGGAGTTCTCGTAATGTTTGGAAGAGGCGCCCGATCTTATCCTGATGGACGAGAGGGTTTTTAAGAACAGAAAGGCTTTCCGCTTGGTTCAAATCCCAAATTTCTTTGTCGTTTAGACCTCCCACGGGTGAACGTAAAACTCCCACCAAAGCCAATTTATCGTTGGGATCAGCCACCACGGAGAGCAAATTAAGGAAATCCAACACCTCGCTTGTGCGATAAAAAGATTTTTCTCCTTCGGCCAAATAAGGAATGCCGCGGCTTCGAAACACTTCCAAATATTCCTCAAACGCGTTGGCGCTTCGCAGCAAAATGGCGATATCGCCGTAATGAAGCCCATTTTTTATATGTGACTCAATCCAATCAGCGATGGTCTGAGCTTCTACTATTCGACGGCCTTTGGCGCTCAGTTTTTCATTTTCACTCCCCATCACTTTCACCACAGTAACAGCCGGGCCAGAAAATTCAGCGTCTTCACCAAAAACCATTCGTCCCGGTTCTAGCGGTGTGTAGGCCGGCTGAATGAATTTTTCTTCTCTCATTGATGGAGAAAAAACGGTGTTCACAAAATCAATGATGGGAGGGGCGCTTCTAAAATTGGCAGAAAGCGTGGCCTGAAGAGCCCCTTGCCGAACCATATGTTCCTCAAAAGCCTCAAACGCCGCGATGTCAGCCCCGCGAAATCGGTAAATGGATTGCTTCGGATCTCCCACGACAAACAAACGGCCGGGTTCCAATTGGACCTCCTGCCAACAGGAGGCTTGCTTTCCGGGACCTTCGGCCAAATAAAACAGAATTTCTCCTTGCAGAGGATCGGTGTCTTGAAACTCATCAACGAGGAAAACTGAAAAACGTTTTTTTAAGGAGGCGCGAACCTCCCGATGCTCTCTGAGCAAATTCCGAGCGAACACAAGCAATCCATCGAAAGAAACCGCCCCTCCGCGCGCCAACTCCCTCTGAACTCTTTCAATAAAAGGGTTTAGGCGTTCATAAATTTGACGAAAAAGATTTTCATCCAAAACGGCCAAGGCTTGAGCGGTTCTCTTGAGTTCCTTCAATTTCACTTTGGCCTCCACCCAAGCAACGGGAGGTTTGTCAACGGGTTCAATTAAATCCAAAAGGGCTTCGGGAATCGGTTTTTTTTCTTTTGCCAAATCAAAAATGGCCCCCAAAGCCTCCAAAGCAGGTAAAAAAGAGCGGGCTCGAACTGGATCAGGATAAATTTGGCGCAGGTTGACCAAATCGTTCGCGGCGTGGTTCAAAAGCGAAGTCAGGTCCACTTTCTTTTTGAGATCCTCTCGATCGATCATCGGGCTCACGAGCGCAGCCGCCAACTTCCGTAAATCGGAGAGCAAAACGCGCTGCAACAAAACAGACCACTCCACAGAAGACGGTTTTGTTCCATCCAATTCCTTGTTGATCCATTCCTTCCACAGGGACTCGAAGGTGATTTCGCGGATCAGTCCCTCATCTTCTCGAAACTTGGGATCCACCCCCGCCTGAAGCGGATAAAGCCTAAGCACATGCCCCGCAAAACTATGAATGGTTCCAATCTGAGCCTTGGGAATATCTTCCAACGCCTTTTTGGCCAAAGGGACCCAACGGGATCGGTTGGACAGGAATTTCTCTTTAAGCATTTCAATATCAGGCTCACCCTTTATGATGTCGCGCAAACGTTTTTCCAATCTTTCACGCATTTCTTCGGCCGCTTTCTTGGTAAAAGTGAGCGCCACGATTTTTTCAATTGGAATTTCTTTCCCAATTAAGAGGAGGGTCAGACGATCAATCAATAGCGTGGTCTTTCCCGTCCCAGCGCCGGCAAGCACAACCAAATTTTTTTCCAACTCTCCCACCGCCATCCGGCGTTGATCAATATCAGGCACACTCGTTTGTGGGGTCACTTTGCGACCCCCTGCTCAGAGCGGTAGACAGAAATGCCATGGTTTTTCCGGCACACTCGCACCACCTCGCAATAATCGCAATACCACCCCGGCTTCATCACAAAATTTCCTTGACGCGCAGAATCGACCATATCCCGAATGGTGGTTTGGATGCTTTGAGAATGAATGGCCCATTCATCAGAACTCATCACGCGCGACTCGCCCAAATAATCAACGAATTCATAACGGAAGGACAGGGATTTCGCTTTTCGTCCCATTTTTTCAAGGAACTGACCGGCCAATAAAAGATAAAGCGGCGCCTGAAGTTTTTCCCCATTTTTGGCAAGCGTGGACACGGTTTTCGTTTTAAATGGACGACCGCTTTTATAATCAAGAATCTCGGCTCCCTCAGGCGTTTCATCAATACGGTCTATTTTTCCCGTCCAAACAATGCCATCCAAAGGGGCCGGCAATCGTCCTTCCACCTCCACTTCAAAAAAAACCGGGGTGATTTTTTGTGAACGCAAAAAGTTAATTTCATTTTCAAGAAATACCGACAAGACACTTTTCAATCCTTCACGCGTCGCCTGCCAAAGAACCAAAGGAACCTGAGTCCCATCCGGCGGAGTGAGAGTCACCATCGTGTCAAACAGAGTGTTAAATTTTTCCCGAGGAAATTGAGTTGGCGGCGGCGACTGGCCTTCTTTGGTTACTTGCCGAAAAAATGCCTCTACAAACCGATGAACCAATTGGCCCCGAATATCCGCCGCCAATTGCTCCTCATCCCCCTCCTTCTCGAGAGGGGCCAGCCCAAGGAGACGGGAGGCAAAATATTTAAAACCGCATTGGCCATAGGTTTCAAGCGCGGTGGCGGATATTTTTCCTTGGTGAAACACCTCTGCGGCGCTCCTTTTTCCAATCAGGCCATCATAAACGCCCAATTCATTAAAACTGTGAATACTTTTTTGAAGACGAAGCCCTCTTTCAAGGTTTCCCTCATCTCGTCCCACCCCTTGAGCCAATTGAAGGGCCTCTGCTTGTTGATGAGCCGCTAGCAAACCCACCATCACATCGCTAAAACCCAAAGTGGCGGGGTTCGCGCTTTTGATCTTCGCCATCAAAGGTCGTGGCAAGGAAACAACTTCTTCGTCAAGGTTCACTCCCCGCTCCTCAGCGAACGCGCGCAAAAAAGGAGAGGCGCCCACCACGCCGCCCTCATCATTGGAGCGCTGATAAAGCAAATACAGCCGCTCTGATGCCGCTGATACCAACAACTCAAAAAGAAGTTTTTCTTCCTCCAGAGCCGTCATTTTTTTTGAGATTTTGTATCCGATTCCATTCAGTGCCTCGCGAGCATCATCACGCAAAAAAGGATCTTCGCGCACAATACGCGGGAAAACTTTTTCCTCAAGACCGATTAAAAAAAGCGCTTTGAAAGGCAAACCCCGTGCCGCTTCAGCATAGAGCAATGACACGCCGGCCTCCGCTGAGGAAGGATCTCGCCTTTCCATGCGAGACCACCGGTCTCTCAATGTTTCGATGAAATTGTCCCAAGTGACGTGTTTCACGATCTGTTCAAATGGAGCCAATGACGCCACACTCTCTTTCAATGGATTGGAAAAAGAAGCCAGCCGTTCTCCGGCCAATTGAATGGCCTTTTCCCATGACAGGAACTCTTCGGGTAAATGATGGGCCTGCAAAGTTTTGAGCGCTTCTTGTGTTTCTGGAAACATAAGAAGGGAGGGATGATGTGTTGTTTTAAAAGGAATGCCTCGGTCCTGAAAAGCCTCTTGAATAACAAAACCCAATCGATCCTTCGTGCGGGCCACCACCCCCATTTCCAAGAATTCGATGCCTTCTTCATCATGCAACCGACGAATCTCATTGGCGATAAACCAGGCTTCATCGCGAATCCCCGATATATTGAGAATTCTTAAGAGATTGGAGGATTTGTCGGTTGGACAAATAATTTCATCCTGCATGACAGGTTGAACGAAAACGTCCCTGAAATTTTTGGCGAATGAATAGGCGGGATGATCATGAACATAGGGAAAGAAAAATCGAGAAGGAAAATGTTTCGCCACCGCCTGAAAAAAATCAGCCTGGAGACCGGTCAGATCATAGAACCCGTAATAAAGAATTTCCTGATATTTTGCGAGCGCCGCTGAGGTGGGGGCCAGCTTGATCGCCTGTTTGAGTAGTTCTGACCTGGGAAGAACATCCAGTTTATCGATTCGCCTTAAATAGAGCCGGTGGAGGTTGAGCAAACTCCGCAAACTCCCCAGATCAACGTCGGTTCCCACAAACCCTTCTTGGATCAATTCGTCGACATTTTCCTGGTGGATGCCGGCGTCCAACAAATCACGCAACGTGCCGCGAACCGCGGGTGGAAAACCGTCTGGAACCGCCATATCAGAAAAGGCCTCAAAAGGTTTGTCATCTTTAACAATCTGTTTGACGAGAGTGTCAAAAAAAAGCGGATCACTTAAAATGGATTTACTTAAAGGCGCATGCGCATCCACCACCATTTCAGCCAAAGAGGCAAAAGTGTGGAAATGGATATTGAGATAAGAACCGCCGTCGGCCGCCAAGACCCATTGTAACCTCTCAACCAAACGAGACGAGGGAGCCACCACAGCCACGCTGGCCAGGGGGTCCTTTTTGATTTCTTTGATCCTGCCGAGGAAAGCCAATTCCAGACCAGGATGAAAAGTCCCCGACACCACTTTTAACACAAGAATATTTCCTTCATGTTGATATGGAAGTGTATTCGCGTAGCATCTTTCTCCAAAACGCTTGCGCGGTCATATGAGCGAGCCCTCCGATAAAAAGCGCATACACCACACTCTTCCACGACAATATTCCAAGCAATGCCTCCGAGGGGAAGCTGATCATCACTCCCACCGGCACCAATGTCACAAACAAACCTCGCATCACCTCGGAATAAATATTGATGGGGAAGCGACCCAAAGTCATTACATCCCGGTAAATCCATATGGCGCCTTCCATTTCCTGGGTTTTCACTGACAAAGCCCCAATAATCACATGGAAGGCATAGGCCATCACCATCGCGTTGGCCAACAACAGAACATAAAGAAAAACATGATGAAGTGTGACGGCATACGGGAGTTGGCGAAGCGCCCAGACGGTCACGCCGCCGATGGGAATCAATGTCAGCAAATCCAACAGATCCATGCCCATGACGGATATTCGAAATAACACATGCGCGGGTTGTGTCAAAATTTTATCGAAGTCCCCTTCTTCAATGAGAGTTTTTACGCCATAGAGCCCCCGAAACAAAAATTGCGCTCCCACATCCACCAAATTAAAAGTCATAAAGAAGAGAACCACCTCGGGCATGCTGTATCCTTTGAGCCCTGGGACTTGTTTAAAAATCGCGAGCAGGTAAGCCAGGAAAAAACCAAACCGCAAAAACTTCCCCAACAAATATCCGAGAGAAGCAAGGGCCGTGGAGATTTGGGTTTTGAAACTGTTCAGAACCAAAATCATCCAAAGTCTGAAATACTTTCGGAAACCCGGCAACATTTACCCGCCTTCCGCAGCGTAATGCCGCAGACCGACTTTCCACAACTGGCTCATCAAAACACCCAAGATTCCAATCCAGACAACCTGGTGGAGGAGAGCCGATAAAATTTCAGCCCCTGATAAACGCTCAAGATAAATGGACAACGGGTAAAAAACCAAATAGGGAAATGGCAAGAGTGAAATAATACGTTGCGCCGCCGCTGGCAAAATATCAACGGGGAAATAAGCCCCCGCGCAAAATTCGAGAATGACCTCAAAGCAGAACCGCGGCCCCCACGATTGAGATGTCCAAAATCCCATCACGCCCAACATGTAACTCATTTGAAAGTAGAGAATCATCCCTCCCAACACACTGAGCAGAAACCACAAAAATGTAATGGTCTGTTGGGGCAGAAAAAAGGGCGCGGAAACCAACCAGGAAAATATGAGAACTTCCGGAATGGCGAACACCAAATTCAACCCTTTCATAGCGACGTCTTGCGTGGCCCAATATCCCAAATGTGAGATGGGCCTGAGCAAAAGTTCCGAAATTTTTCCCTTGGCGATTTCAGACGGCAACCGGTCGGTCACGCATCCCAATACCCACGCTCGGAGCAATGTCATCATCAACACATACGTCAAAAGAGAAATGCGGTCGTACCCCAATAAATTCGTTTGTTTATCGAGAAGCGTGTTCCAAAGAAAATAGATGGAGATAAGAACCGCCATACTCCGGGCTCGCTCGAAAAAGAAATCGCTGCGAACCTCCAACTGCTTTTGCCAAGAGAGAACAAAAAGGGTGAGGTATTTACGCAAAGGTTTATACCGATCCCTCTCGAAAAATTCGACGGACCACTTCATCCAACGGCATTTCTTCAACGGTCAGGTCTTTCACCGGAAGTTCTTTGAGAATGGCCGCAACACCCCGGGAAATATCTTCTCGCGGAATTTCCCACTGAATGCGAGTTCCACTCACGTTCATCACCCGACCGAAGGAGGCGAAATTGATCCCTTTGGGATCATTAAGCAAATCGGCGCTCACAAATTTCGCAGGCACAAAACGGTTCACGAGATCAGTTAATTCTCCATCAAAAAGCAAAATCCCATGATGGATGACAATCACGCGGCGGCAGAGGGTTTCAATGTCTTCCATGTTGTGACTGGTTAAAAGGACGGTGGTCCCCTTTTCTCGGTTCACCCGTTCAATAAAGTCCCGAAGCGTTTTCTGCATTACCACATCCAACCCAATGGTGGGCTCATCCAATAGCAACAATTCAGGGTTATGAATGAGCGAACAAGCCAACTCCATTTTCATGCGCTGTCCCAACGATAATTTCTTGACCGGCGTATTCCAGAGTGGGTCCAGATCCAACAAGTCATCCAACTCTTTCAAACGATTTTTAAATGCCTGCGAGCTCAAGCTGAATACGGCGGCATTGAGCCGAAACGTGTCAACCGCGGGCAATTCCCACCACAATTGGTGGCGTTGTCCCATCACAAATGAAAACCGATTTAAAAAATCGTTTTTTTTATCAAAGGGGACATGACCCAACACGCGAATCTCCCCCCCCGTGGGATAAAGAAGTCCAGAAAGCATTTTCAGGGTTGTTGTTTTCCCGGCGCCATTGGGTCCCAAAAAAGCCACCAACTCCCCCGGCTGAATCGAAAAACTGACTGACTTGACCGCTTCTACTGGCCGAACCCGCCGTTTGAAAAGACCTTTCACGGATCCCCAAAAACCCTCCGCCCGTTCAGACACGTGGTAAGTTTTGGCCAAATTTTTCACTTCAATGAGAGGTGCCGTCATTTTCGTTCAAGATGGGGATTGTCCATCACATACACATTCTTAACGGTTTTATCGAATCGTTCAAAAACCAAGACCTTTCCATCTTTTGAGATCACTGGGTTGTCACACCGTCCATCGGCCGCCTGAACCCACCGATCCTCGTTTCGATCGTAAATGACAACGCCCCCTGCTTCCATCAACACAAAGGCCACGTATCGACCATCACCACTGATGGATGGGTTACGCGCCTTATCGGAAAAAAGGCCCGTGGTCAACAAGCGAACCTGTTTGGATTTTTGTTCAAAAATAAACAGATTCGCGCGAGCCCGCATTTTGCTGGGGTCTGAACCTCTTTTCCGGGCCTCAAAAACCAACGCTTGTCCGTCGTCGTCCAAATCAAACGCTCCCGCCACATATTCAGAATCATCGAATCCTCTCTCAAAAGTGTCAACACGCATCACATTTTTTTCTTCAACATCGAACCAATATAAGTGAGGAGTTAAATTGTTGGGTGGCAACGGGGGATCCATATTGGTGGCCATAGAAAGGAAAGCTCCCTGCGATCCATCCGCGGTTAACCGCGGATGGCCACAAGATCGGTTCGCCGCCTCTCCTTGAGCATTGACACTGAGAAGGTCAATCCGATCTCTTTTTCGGTCCAATAAGAATATTTGAGAAAATCCCACGTTGGCTTTCGGATGGAGAAGCGTATTGTTTGAAGTAAAAACAAGTTTTAAACCCGTTGAATCAAATCGTGGAAAAATAGATTCCCCATTTACCTGGGTATCGGCATTTTCCATAAGCGGCCAAAGAGGGTTGCCGCTTTTAAGGGGAATCAGACAAATATCAGCCGTGGCAGGGAAATCATTCTTGGTGGGTAGCGCCAAATAGGCGTGACAAGCAACCCATCTACCATTGAAGCTAATGGTGGCCCCTCCCCACTTTCGATCCCAATCAAACCCCGTGAGTAACTTCAATTTTCCTGAAAGCCGATCATAAAGGTAGATATCTTTGGATCGGTCTGTATCTTCTTCTGTCAATTTGGCAAGGGACTCAAACACCACCACCATTCCCTCTTCGCTGATACTGGGGTTTGAACTATCGGCTGGTGTGAAGGAGTGGGAACCTTGTTTAACACTGATTAAAACAGGATTCGCAGCGACGAGAACCGTATGCCAAAAGAGCATTGATGATAAAAATCCAACCAACTGTCGTGTCATTGTTTGATCCACTCCCATGCGCTTCTGTGAGCATTGATCTTTTCCACATAGGAAAGAAAATCGCTGTAAAAAGGATGCCTTGAAATGGTTCCGCTGTCCCCGATCACAATGAGCAACCGGCGCGCCCGGGTCATCCCCACGTTCATTCGACGGGTATCGCTTAAAAAACCCACTTCCCCCTTCTCGTTGCTTCGAACCAAAGAAACAATCACCACCTCTTTCTCACGCCCTTGAAAACTATCAATGCTGCCAATTTCAACCGATCGATCGGGCAACATCAATTTCAATTTCTTGACCTGAGCCACATAGGGAGTGATAAGGGCGATGTCATGGGGTTCAATTCCCGACGCTTTCAGTTCATCAAGAATTTTAAGCGCCAATTGCGCCTCTCCCTCATTCTCCCGGCTCTCCAACAATTCATTCCATTCCTCGCCATATCCCGTCCCGGCAGTATCTACATAAACCAATGGCGCCCGTGTGAGTTCAGTTTCCTGAGCTCCTTTTAGCTCGCTTGCGGTGTGAGCGCGAACCGAATCATCGGCAATCAATTTTCCCTCATAAAATTTATCTGATGAGAACCGCATGATCGTTTCATGCATACGATATTGCACACGCAGCAAAGATTGAAAATCGTCATCTAGATTTTCCTTCATCCGATCAAAAATAGTGCTGGAGAGCCCTTGTTCCGCCGCCTCTTTGGAGTAAATGGTGGGAGGAAGCTGATGCGTGTCTCCCGCAAACACCACTTTTTTTGCCAAGGTCATGGGAATCCAAGAAAGGGGTTCTGTGGCCTGAGACGCTTCATCCATTACCAGCAGATCAAATTTTTGACGACTGAGAGCTCCCCCCACCCCCCCATGCGTGCACAACACCACTTGTGCGTCTTGAATGATTTGTCGACGAAGTCCAAACTCCATGTCATTAATCTCTTTTCGAAGGGCCTGAATCATGGACTGAATTTCATGACGATCATCGCCTCGTAATCCGCCCCCACGGTTTTCGCGGCGCCGCAATTGAATTTGTAAGCGGTGACGTTCGTCATCCATTCGTCTAATTTGATCCATAAGGGCATGTTCTTGTTCTTGAGCAGAAAGTGTGACGTGGCGCAGCGAGTCCATAATTCGGGCGGGATGCCCCATTCGCACCACACGCAAATTCCACGGCAAAAGTTTTTCCACCATGTTGTCGACAGCGATATTGCTTGGGGCGGAAGCCAAAACCCGCCCCCCTCGGCGGACGGTTTGAAGAATAATTTCCATAAGGACCGTGGTTTTCCCAGTTCCAGGAGGACCATGAATCAAGGCGACTTCTTCCGCCGCCAAGGATTTTTCCACCGCCATGATTTGATATTTATTGAGTTGTAAATTAAACAAATCAAAAGACTCTTTTCTTCCTTTGAGGGCAGCTTCATTTCCCAAAAAAATTTCACGTAACCGTTTAAGAGCGGGTTTTTCTGTCCGACGAACCATCCCCAACGCCTGACGCATTCGTTTATAGGTCGCATCGGATCCGAGTAAGTCCAATTGACAAAGCCCATCTGGCCAGGGATCTGGAATATATCCATTGATGGCCACCGTCACCTCCATTTCCTGCACATCATAAAGAGTTCCATCAATGGGTTTGAGTCCACTCTCCACTGGATAAGACAAACGAACATTGTCTCCTTGATTCATGGCATGAAAAGGAGATAAAGCGGCCGCTCCGGCCCTCAGAGTGGACCGGCGCAAACGCAGCAAAGGCATTCCTCCCACGCCGGAATCTTCATCCACAATTTGGAGTCGTGTCACTGTTTTTCCCAAGGCTTCTCGAACTTGGAGCGGATATTTTTCCAGTTCGCGTTTATTTTCTTCTTTTTCCGCCTCTCGTTCGAGGTCCAGCAGGGTTAAGAGATGTTCAAAATGTGAGTCATCCATTTGAAGGCGAATTAAAGCAAATCACCCTTCTTTGTTGGGATTTCTTAAAATGAATCTATCATTGGATAACAGGAGGGATCATATGGATAAAAAACAGAATGCGGATATCGGGAAAGAATTAAAAGGTCTGGGTCAAGAATTGGTGAAGGCCATCAAAATAGTGAAATCGAGCAAAGAATTCCAAGACCTCGAAAGTGAAATCGTAAAAAGCGTGAGAACCGTATCAACCAGTTTGATGAAGTCCCTCAAAGCGGCCAAGGACAGTTCAGAAGCCAAACGAATTAGAAATAGGGTGGGCCGGGTCGTCAAAATCAGCAAGGTAAAAGGTGAAAGGGAAGCCAAAAAGGCGGCCAAGGAAGGACTCAAAAAAATCAACAGCGCTTTCGATTTACTCGCCAATAAACTTAAATCTCAATCCAAATAGGGCAAGTCAAATCGGTTCTATTGGCCCCAAGCCTTAATGGTGGAAATCAATTCTTCTTTCCACCATTGGAGGCTGGTATGCGGATCAACCGGAGGCAATGCTTCGCCATTGACCATATTCACCTGAGCAATGATTTCTTCATTTGAAGAATAAACCTTACGCATTCCTTGTTCAATTCCATTCGCATAGGTCGTCTCAAAATAAACCGTCCCATCACGCCTGTAATATCTTGCCCATCCATTTTTTAGCCCATTTTCAACAGTACAAACACTTCTGAGTCCCCCTTCCGGGAAATAAGTGATTTCAAATTTTTGCTCAGGCGAAGAGGGAACAGCTTCGATTTGCGTTGGCGGGTTTCCACTTTTGGGGGCAATAACAGGTGACTGCTTATCTCGCTCTTGGAATATCGCAATCATTATTGAAGGTTCATCCTGTAATTTTTCCAGATTTTTCGCGGAAGTTGTCTCAAGTGAAAAACCGATCCAACGTTGATATTCCACGGAATTCACGTCCCCGTCCTCTAAAATGATTTTTAAATATTTCGATTTTTCTTTGGACCAGAGGGAAGATTGAATAAGAAGACTCTTAAATTTAGATATCTCCTCATCTGTCAAATCCGTAAAGGTAATTCCCTCCATGGATGGAAGGTCGCCTTCATAATTTTGATTTTCTTTTTTAATCGTAAAATTGAAGAAACGCGTGGCCTTTCTGACTACGAATAAAGAAACCACCAAAAGCACCACACTTAACAATAAAAACAAAGCTTTTTTTGAAACCCCCATCACGAAAAAGTAATGACTGAGAGGCCAGCTTCGCGCCATTTTCAAAGCCAGAAGAGACTTTTCACTGAAGGAGAGCGATTTAAACATGTCTCCCCGCACGAGCACCCAAAGGGGCAACAACCACAAACCCACAAGCAAAGTAAAAAAGGCCAGGATAACCATCATCAAAGGATTCATAATTTTGCTTTATAACATTGAATATTCTTTTTTACCATGATTGATTCCATCGTCGGTAAAAATCATCTACAATCGCGCCCCTATGACAGCGAAAACAATTGTTGAAAAAATTTGGAACAACCACCTCGTTCACGAGGAACCGGGAAAAGCGGCCATCATTTACATTGATTTGCATTTGATCCACGAGGTCACAAGCGCCCAAGCGTTTGATGGATTGAGACTTTCCCATCGCAAAGTTCGCAGACCGGATCTGACGCTGGCCACCATGGACCACAACATCCCCACAACGGACCGCCGCATGCCGGTGAAAGATCCAAACTCTCAACATGCCATTGAAGTCCTCGAAAGAAATTGCAAAGAGTTTGGAATTGAATGTTTCAACATGGCGCATCCCAATTCTGGCATCGTGCATATCATTGGCCCAGAACTGGGACTCACCCAACCCGGCCACACCATTGTATGTGGCGACAGCCATACCTCCACCCATGGCGCTTTTGGAGCGCTTGCGTTCGGCATCGGCACCAGCGAAGTAGAACACGTTCTGGCAACACAATGCCTTCAACAATTTAAACCCAAAACCATGGAAGTTCGCGTGAATGGGACACTCCCCCAGGGCATCACAGCCAAAGACGTTATATTGAGCATCATCGATAAAATCGGCACTGCGGGAGCCACCGGTTATGTCATTGAATATACCGGAGAGGTCATCCGCAGATTTTCAATGGAAGAGCGAATGACGGTGTGTAACATGTCCATAGAAGCTGGCGCTCGCGCAGGTCTCATTTCCCCTGATGAGATAACTTTTTCCTATTTGCGCTCTCGCCCTCGAGCTCCCAAAGGAGACGCGTTTGATAAAGCCGTCCAATATTGGGGCTCTCTAAAAACAGACCCCGGCGCCAAGTACGACATGCTTATCGAAATTGACGCGCAACAGATTCTCCCACAAGTGACATGGGGAACAAGCCCTGGGATGGGATGCAATATCGAAGGCCACACTCCTGATCTGGAAAAAATCACAGATAAGAACCTAAGACATACCTATGAAAAAGCCTTGACCTACATGGGGTTATCTTCCAACCAACCGTTAAACGGCCTGTCAATCAATCGCGTGTTTATCGGCAGCTGTACGAATGGGCGAATTGAGGATTTGCGAGCCGCCGCCAAGGTTGTGAAGGGACATAAAAAATCGCCCCATGTTCATGCAATGGTGGTACCCGGTTCTCAGTGGGTGAAAGCAAATGCAGAAAAAGAAGGGTTGGATAAAATATTCAAAGATGCAGGTTTTGAATGGAGAGAATCCGGTTGCAGTATGTGCCTGGCCATGAATGATGACATTCTACAACCGGGCGAACGATGCGCATCCACCAGCAACAGAAACTTTGAAGGTCGTCAAGGCAAAGGCGGACGCACTCACCTGGTGAGCCCCGCCATGGCTGCCGCCGCGGCGATCAAAGGAGCATTTACTGACATTCGCAAATGGGACTATAAATAATGGAATCTTTTAAAACACTGAGAGGCTTGGTCGCACCGCTGGATGCTCAACACGTCGACACCGACCAAATTATCCCAAAACAATTTTTGAAACGCGTGGAACGAACAGGTTTCGGTCAATTTTTATTTTTTGATTGGCGTTACTTAAGCGACGGTAAAACGCCCAACCCCGATTTTGAGCTCAACAAACCGCGCTACAAAGGGGCCACTATCCTTCTCACTCGGGACAATTTTGGTTGTGGCAGTTCGCGAGAACATGCCCCTTGGTCCATACTCGAATATGGCTTCCGATGTATCTTGGCGCCCTCATTTGCGGACATTTTCTATAACAACTGCTTTAAAAACGGGATACTCCCCATTGTTTTGCCCGCAGCCACCATTGATGAACTCTTTAAAGAAACCGCGGCCCAACCTGGTTATGAGCTCAACATTGACCTAGAAAAACAAACGATCAACACCCCATCTGGAAAGAAAATATCGTTTGATGTGAATGCTTTTAGAAAACATTGTCTGCTGAATGGACTTGATGATATTGGCCTCACCTTGCAACACGAGTCCAAAATAACGGCCTATGAAGCCAAGCGGGGCTGAATCAATTCTTTTTTAGGATGGATTTGACGCGTCTTTTTTCTAAAACTAATACCACTGTGCAAGTCTTTTTTTCCCACACTGTTTTGTCCACACGCGCCCCATTGATGGTTCCTCGAATTTGCTCTTGAAGTTTTAAAGAAACCTCCTGAGCTTGAGCCAAAGTCTTTCCTGAATGAGCGGTTCGATTTAAAACATAGAGCAAAAGGGCCGACTGAGCTTGAACTATGGCCGCTTCTCTCGAAAGAGCTCGTGCCTGAGTCTCATTTTTCACTTCCTCTGGAATCGGTGCCTGCGCAAGCACTTTAATGGATCCAAAACCAACATTAATTTTTACCGGATTCTCAGCCCAGGAGAGCGCTGAGGAAAATAAGGAAAGAAGAACAACAAGGTTTGAAAAAAGGAATTTCATTTTTCTCTTTTTAGAAGTTGATCAACCACGTCAACGAGTTCAGAGTTGGAAAATGGCTTTTGAAGAAATGCGGTGACCCCAGTGGCTTTTAAAGCCTGCTGATCCCCTTCGAAATCTCGAGAGGTAACAATTAAAACGGCCGGTGGATGAGCCAGCCCTCGAAGCGCCTGAGCCAAATGATATCCGTCCATTTTTGGCATCATAACGTCCAATATGGCCACATCAAAATCCTGGAGCTGAATTTGAAAAAGTGCCTCACGTCCATCAGAAACACCGACCACTTGATGCCCTTGATCAAGTAAAACGTCAGTCATGGCCTCTAAAATGCTTTGTTCATCATCAGCGATTAAAATCTTTCCCATAATGTTTCAAAATGTACTGGTTATGAGACATTTTTTCCAGTCAGTATTCTTCATATTATTAATTGGGCCTTTACAGGCCTCTGAGACTTCCTCTCAAATCAAAACACTTCCCACTCGCCCCTCGATTGACGCTCACGTTATTGTTGAAGACCAAGAAATATTGGAGCCCTGTGAAGTCGAAAAAATATGCGTTCAAGGACAACTATATAACGCGGGTAAAAAAACCGCCTATAAAACAAAACTCAACATAGAAATTGGAGCGACCAAACAAGGAAAACCTCGCCATGTATGGGTTGAGAAATTGGACGTCCCCACCATGGCGCCGGGAGATCGTCAAGAATTTTCCTTCATGTTAAATAGAAAAATTCCCATTAAAGACAAACAAGGAATGGAAAAAACAATTGAAGTGGGAAAATATAATTTCAAAGTGGTTCCCGTGTGGAGCAACATCCCCCCCCCAACAAAGGCCCCTCGCAAAAGAAAAAAGTGACCCACCACCGCTTCATTTTTGCTACTTTTTGCTCAATAAAAATAAGGAGGAAATATGGCCATTCAAGATTTTTACAGTAACTTTCATCTTATTATTCGATGGCTTCACGTCATCTCCGGTATCGTGTGGATTGGACATCTCTATTTTTTTAACTTTGTTAACTTACAATTTCAAACCGCCATTGACGACGCCACCAAGAAATTGGTGAATCCACCGCTCATTTTGAGAGCCCTGTGGTGGTTCCGCTGGGGAGCCATGATTACCTTCATCTCCGGGCTCATTCTTTTCACCCTGGTCTACATGTACACCCCTGATCTTGGATTTGGAGTGACCAGTCTTTACCGGGATTATGATGGCATTACTGGCAGAGCCGTATGGATTTTGTTGGGTATGCTTTTTGGAACCATCATGTGGTTTAACGTTTGGTTTGTGATTTGGCCCACCCAAAAAGGGATTTTTGGGGGAAAATTCTCCGGCGACGCATTGGCGGCTGCTCGGAAAAAGGCGGCTCTTTTCTCTCGCATCAATACCTATCTATCAGGACCGATGCTTTTTGGAATGTTGGCAGCCCCCCATTACAGCTCCTTTAGTTGGATCACATTCCTCGCTTTCCTTGTCATTGCCAAGCTGGTGGTGGTCTTTGCTTACAAAATATCACCTTTGGTGGGAAAATCAGTTTAAATTAATAAGGGCGGATGGCCCGTTCCCTCTGATAGGAACGGGTCATCTCCGCCACTTCTTTTTCTGCAAAGGTTTTTGCCTCTTTTAGAAACGTATTCCAATCTTCCAAACAGGTATATTCCAGTGCCCCCGGGATATCGCCTTTTCGACTAATAATCTCCCTGATGAAATTGTGCAGAGAGTTAATACCATGCTTGTCATGAATATATTTGAACGCAAGATAATCTTCTAAATAATCCAACGCACCGTGCGCACCCTCCAGCCCGTTTATAAAAGTAGACACAGTGGCATTGTCCATTTGTCCCACCGTCGCCAATTTCAGATTTTCCCCTTGATTGGCCCCATAAACGGCCAAACCCTCATGAAACCAAACAGGTAATTGGACCGACGCGACCCCCAGCGAATCATTGAGCATCGCATGGACCAACTCATGGGCGAACACTTTATCGAAATTAAAATTCTCAGTTTCATACGCTTTGAGATTGATCACCAGTTCTTGCCTTACTTCCCCTCTTGCGTTGGTTTGCATCTGAACATAGGCCAATATGCTTTCAACTCCAAAAGGAGCTTGATCAGAAAAACGCACAACCAAAGGGATCTGCCAACCTTCATAAAAAGAGAGCCCACATCGCACCGCCAAATCAATCATGGTCTGGCGCATGAGAATGGGCACTTCATTTCTCAGTTTGTTAAAGCTGTTCTGATAGGGACCTTGATAAGTTTCATCAAACTCCCAAGCAATGCGGGAAACATCGGTAGACCACGACGGGGAAACACAACAGAGGATTAATAAAAAGGACACATTCCGAGATAATCTTAGGAACCGCATGGCCCTTAAGCTTGGAGGAGAGACACCACCTTTTCAACCGTTTGTTCGACTAGAATTTCCTCAAAAGAAGATTGATTCCTCCATTTGATTTCGACCATTCCTTTCGCGATGGACTTTTCACCCACAGTCACGCGAAGTGGAATCCCAATCAAATCAGCGTCCTTGAATTTAAAACCCGCGCGAACATCGCGGTCATCAAAAAGTACGTCGACTTTTTCCTTCATCAACCCATCGTAAATCTTTTGGGCCGCCTGCATGGACGGCTCGTGGGTCACATTGGCGGGTGTCACTATCACTTGAAATGGAGCAATGGGCAAGGGCCAACGAATTCCCCATTCGTCGTAATTTTGTTCGATCGCCGCCGCAACAATACGCGACACACCAATCCCGTAACACCCCATCATCATGGGTTGTTCATGCCCTTGTTCGTCTAGAATATTCGCCTTCATACTTTTTGAATATTTAGTCCCCAATTTAAATACATGCCCCACTTCTATTCCTCGAGTAAAAGTAATGGGGGCTGAACATCGGGGACAAGGGTCCCCGGGGCGAATGTTTCGAATATCCGCCACATGGTCCGGCTTGAAATCACGTTCAATATTGACGTTTCTTAAATGAAAATCTTTTTTCCGGGCCCCCGTCACCGCATTTGTAAGTGTCGGGATGAGAAAATCGGCCACCACTTTCGCCTTAAGATTCATGGGGCCTGCAAACCCGACATCGCACCCAGCGATCTCTCTATACTCTTCATCTTTCGCGGGCCGTATCAGTTGAGCGCCCAATAAACGCTTGAGCTTGTGTTCGTTGAGATCGGTATCTCCTCTCAACAATGCCACAATGGGCTGGGAATCGGCGATTAAAAAAACCGTCTTGATCACCTTGTCCATTCCCACCGACATCTTTTCAGCCACCTCCGACACGCGATGGAGCCCGGGAGTATGAACTTCTTCGATGTCTCCCAAAGGTTCCTTTTTGGCTTCTGCCACCACCACTGTCTCAGCGCGTTCGATATTGGCAGCATAACCACATTTTTCACAGGTGGCAATTTGCTCTTCACCTGTCTCAGCCAACACCATAAATTCATGTGAAAAACTTCCGCCAATAGAGCCCGTGTCAGCTTCGACCGGCCTAAACTTGAGTCCCAACCGTGAAAAAATTCTCGTGTAAGTATCGACCATTAATTGATAAGTCGCATCCAAATCATCCTCATTGGCGTGGAATGAGTAGGCGTCTTTCATATAAAACTCCCGGGCCCGCATGACGCCAAAACGAGGACGAATTTCATCTCGAAATTTGGTTCCAAACTGGTAGAAAAGAGCCGGTAAATCTCGATACGACTTGAAACTCCGCCTGGCCAAATCGGTGATAATTTCTTCAGCTGTTGGAGCAAAACAAAAATCATTGTCCTTTCTGTCTTTGATGCGTAAAAGCTCACGTCCATAAAACTGCCATCGGCCACTTTCTTCCCACAATTCTTTCGGTTGAACGTGGGGCAACCACACTTCCATGGCTCCAGAAAAATCCATTTCTTCTCGTATAATTCGTTCGACTTTTTTCAGGACCCGAAATCCAATAGGAAGCCAATCATAAAGACCAGCTCCCACTTTTCGAATCATGCCCGAACGTAACATGAGCTTCGCGCTCATCGTGTCGGCGTCAGCGGGTGTTTCCTTAACAGTGGGAATGAAATATTTGGAGAATCTCACAACTTATTTTGACGGAGAACTTTCGGGTTGTGCTTCTGTCGATTTGTCTTTGGTTTGTCTAAAACGTTGTAAATCATTCATGGTTGAAAAAACCAGCAAACCAAGAAGTAAAACCAAGCCCACCACATTGGCCTTGCCCATAATTTTTGGACTCAATGGCTTGCCCCGAATACCTTCAATGAGGTAATAAAAAATATGCCCCCCGTCCAACATGGGAATCGGGAACAAATTAAATAGTCCAATGGCGACAGAAATCATTGCAATCAAATAGAAGTAATCTTCCCAGCCGGATTTAACAGCTTTTGAAATCACCTGGCCAATACCGATAGGCCCGGCCATATCCGGCTTCTCTCGCTTCACAATTTTTTGCCCCAAATAATAAAGAGTAAAAGCCGAAATATTCCAGCATTGCCACACTGATTTTTTGGCCGCCCCCCACACACCAACTTTCTTCCGTTCGACAATTGCCTCGGCCGGTGTGATTCCAATGAGGCCAGGGCCGTTGCCTTCGGCTTGCTGGGGTGTCAGCATAAGGGTCATCTCTTTTCCCTCGCGGGACAAAACAATTTCAGTTTCGAGACCGGGTCGTTTTTGAATTTTCTCTCTTAAGGCCATGAAGTCTTGAACACTCTCTCCTTGAACGCGAAGGATGGTGTCCCCTTTGAGAAGACCCGCTTTTTCAGCCGGCATCCCTGCCATCAATTCTCCCACCTGTGTGCTGTTGGTTTGAACCGATTGTCCCCACACCATGAGCATCCCAAAAAATATGACTGAGGCAAGAACGTAATTCATAAAGGGACCTGCCAATGCAATCAAAACCCGTTTATACCAAGGCTGAGAAAAAAAGTGGCGAGTGGTATCCACAGAACTACCGGAATCAGATTCAATTTTCACTTCTCCCTCAGTGTCTATCATCTCACCGGCCATACGCACTTCTCCGCCCAAGGGGATCCACGCCACGCAATACCGGGTTTCCCCGATTTTTATTCCAAACATTTCCGGGCCCAAGCCGAACGAAAAACGTTCCACTTTGACGCCTGATTTTTTAGCCACGATAAAATGTCCAAATTCATGTAAAAGAATCACCAACGCAAAAGCGAAGAGAATGCCGGCTGTGGTCATTAAGATTGATGCAATCGATCCCATATTTATTTCCCTTTCCTTTCAATAATTTTTTGGGCCTCAATCCGTGCCCAATTGTCCACTTCAAGAACATCATCCAACGTCGGAGAGTTTCTCACTTTATGTTTTTTCAAGACCCCAGCCACCACTTTGGGAATGGCCATAAAGGATATTTTCTTATCGATAAAAGCCCGCACGGCCACTTCATTGCTTGAAGATAGAGCTGTGGGCGCAGTTCCTCCTCGACGACCCGCCGATAATGCCAATTGCAAACAGGGGAAGCGAGAGAAATCCGGTTCGGCAAAATCCAAGCGACCCACTTTTGCCAGATCCAATGGTTTCACGGATGTTTTAATTCGCCTGGGGTGAGTCATGGCGTATTGGATGGGCAGCCGCATATCTGGGTGTGACAATTGCGCCAGATGAGCCCCATCAGAAAACTCCACGAGGGAATGAACAATGGATTGGGGATGAATAACAATGGAAATCTTTTCCATGGGCACCCCAAAAAGCAAATGAGCCTCGATGGCTTCCAACCCTTTGTTCATGAGCGTGGCCGAATCCACCGTGATCTTTTTGCCCATTTTCCATGTGGGATGATTCAAGGCTTGTTCCACATTGATCTTGTTGAGGTCCCCTTCATATCGGTAAAAGGGCCCCCCACTCGCAGTTAAAATAATTCGTGAAATCTCGACTCCTTCATGACCTCTCAAACATTGATAGATAGCGGAATGCTCACTATCAACCGGTATAAGCTGTGCCTTGTATTTTTTCGATAAGGCGGCGATGGTCGCCCCCGCAATGATCAGCGCTTCCTTGTTGGCCAAACCCACGGTCTTTCCGCTTTTAAGTGCAGCAACCAATGGAGTGAGTCCTTGAGCCCCCACAATACCGCACAAAACAAACGAAGCCTCTTTTATTTTGGCCAAACGATCCACTCCATCGGAGTGATTCCACACCTCTGGTCGAATTCTTTGATGGGCAAGGGCCTTTTTTAATATCTCCGCGGAGGGAGTATCGGCCATGGCGACCACTTTGGGTTTGAATTCTTGAATTTGTCGCAGAATCAATCGAACATTTTTATTGGCAGCCAACCCCACAACATTGAAATCGTTGGAATAACGCCGCACAACATCCAAGGCATTGACGCCAATCGATCCCGTAGATCCCAAAATAACAATATTTTTCATTTTCATGATTTATTGGAAACGGCCCGTTCCAATCAACACGTAATAATAAAATGGAGCTGCAAATACAAAAGAATCAAAACGATCCAATATTCCCCCATGCCCAGGAAGTAATTGCGAAGAGTCTTTGGCGCCAAAAGACCGTTTCATCAATGATTCGATGAGGTCTGAGAATTGCGCTGCAATGGCAATGACCAGAGAATAAACTACGGCCTCAATGGGCCCCATGGCCGTTTTCAGAATCGCCTCACGCAAAAACCAACCCACCGCGCAAGCCATCAGAGTTCCTCCGATCGCTCCTTCCCAGGATTTTTTTGGAGAAATTCTGGGCGCCAAAGGGTTTCGACCTATCCATTTCCCAACAAGCCAAGCCCCGGTGTCGACGGACCAAATAACAAATATAAGAAAAAGGGTTACTTCTCGGCCCACCAACACATCTCCTTCTCCCAATGTCATCCTTAAATCTCTAAGCAACAAAAAATGTCCCAAGAACAATCCAAAGAAAACAACCCCACAGATGGTTGTGATGACGCGAAGAAAGGAATGTCCTTTGTCTGTTCTTGCGAATTCTCGTAAGAATACAATGAAACTCCAAAACATCAGCATAAACAAGGGGCCAGGAGCCATTTGGAGGGGGCCCATCGGAATTCCATCAAAATACAAGGCCATCAACAGGAGTCCCGTCCCAAAAAGGGCCACGCCTCTTTGATTGGGGTAGCCTCCTTCTTCAGCCATCACAGAATATTCCCATACAGACAAAAGACAGATGGCGCTCACGAAAAGGAAATACGGGATCTCCCCCACCCACACCACAGCCAATATCAAGGGGACCAATAAACAGGAAGTTAAAACCCGGGGCAGAAGCATCACCCCACCCCACCAAACCGACGATCGCGAGTTTGAAAATCAAGAAGAGCTTCAATGAAATGCTGTTTCTTAAAATCGGGCCAAAGAACAGGGGTAATATGCAATTCAGTATAGGCTATCTGCCAAAGTAAAAAGTTGGAGATTCTATTTTCTCCTGATGTCCGAATGAGCAGATCTGGGTCTGGTATGCCGTGGGTTTGGAGTTTCGAAGACAGTTGATCTTCTGTTATCTCAGACAGGTTATCCGCGAGCAATCTATTACAGGCTTGAACAATATCTTGCCGTCCCCCATAATTCAAGGCCAATATCAAACGTAATCCCGTATTGGCGGATAAAACTTTCTTGGTTTTTGAAATTTGCTGCTGAACATCTACGGGCAACTTGCTGATATCCCCAATGGTTTCCAATCGAACATTTTTTTTATCAAGGTGGGTTTCTTCTTGTCTGAGCGTTCTTTTTAACAAACGCATAAGTCCGGAAATCTCAGGACGGGGGCGAGACCAATTTTCCGTCGAGAAGGCGTAGAGAGTCAAAAATTTCACCCCCATCTCCCCTGCCACTTCGACAATCTCTCGAACTGATTTGGTTCCCTGTCGATGTCCCCACAAACGTGGTAAATGCCGCTTTTTTGCCCATCGGCCATTCCCATCCATAATAACCGCCACATGAACGGGAATACGTGATGGGTCTAATTTTTTAATAACAACGGATCCAGCAGCGGACATGAAGGGGCAGGTCCAACAAAACTTATATTTCGAGGATTTCTTTTTCTTTGGCGGCCAGGATCTCATCCACCTTTTTGATATAGGCGTTCGTCAGTCCTTGGATTCTCTCTTCTCCTTGAACTCTAAAGTCTTGGGTAATTTCCTTATTTTTTTCGGCCGCTTTTATTTTCTCAATGGCGTCTCTGCGTTCATTGCGAAGAGATACGCGAAAATCTTCAGCCAGCTTTTTAACGACCTTCACCAAATCTTTTCGGCGATCTTCGGTTAACGGCGGAAACACAAGTCGTAATATTTTCCCATCAGAATTGGGGCTCACCCCCAAATTTGCGCCATGAATGGCCTTTTCAATTTCCTGAATCAGGTTGGCTTCCCAGGGGCGAATTTCAATGGTCCGAGCTTCTGTCACCGCCACAGTTCCAACTTGTTGAAGAGGCACAAGCGAACCATAGTAATTGACACGAACTGGATCCAAAATGGCAGGAGAAGCGCGGCCCGTTCTCACCGCTGAAAAATCTGTATGTAAACGATCAATGGTTTTTTTCATCAAATGTTCAACATCATTCAAAATATTTTGAATCGACATATGTCCTCCTTACTTGGGTGTCACAAGAGTTCCGATGTTTTGACCGCGAATGGCTTTCACAATATTGCCAGACTTATGCAAGTTAAACACCCGAATCGATAAATTGTTTTCTCGGCATAAGGCAAGAGCGGCCGTGTCCATGATGCCCAAGTGTTTCCTGATGGCTTCACTCAAGGTCAACTCTCGGTAAAGTTTCACTTTTTTTGATTTCCTGGGATCGCCAGAGTAAACACCATCAACTTGAGTGGCTTTGAGCAACAAGGAGGCCCCAATTTCAGAGGCGCGAAGAGCAGCCGCGGTGTCAGTAGAAAAATAGGGGTTACCGGTTCCAGCCGCGAAAACGACAATCCGTCCTTTCTCCAAATGTCTTATGGCCCGACGACGAATATAGGGTTCAGCCACATTGGTCGCAGAGATGGCTGACATGACACGGGTGGAAACTCCAACTTGTTCGAGAGTGTTTTGAAGAGCCAGAGAATTGATCAAGGTGGCCAACATCCCCATATTGTCTGAAATGGCACGCTCAAGACCCAATCCTTGATCTCGAGCGCCACGCCATATATTTCCGCCTCCGACTACGATACCCAGTTGGACACTGCGCGAAACGGCTTTTTTTATTTCACCGGCAAAACGAAACAAGCTTTTGAGGTCAATGCCGGACCTTTCCTCACCCAAGAGGGCCTCTCCAGAGAGTTTAAGGACGATCCTACGCACAGGAAGTGAATGAATCAGTCTGCGCCAACTCGGAATCGAACAAACTTGACAACACTGAGCTTAAGTCCATTCTTATTGCCGATATTTTCCACCAAATCTTTTATTTTTGTTTTTCCCGCAGCGTCTCTCACATGAGGCTGATCAAGAAGGCAATTGGCCTCAAAAAATTGTTCCAATTTCCCCACTGCAATTTTCTCCAGAATTTCAGCGGGTTTTTTTTGTCCTTCCATCTGTTTTTTTGCAATTTCTTTTTCCCGAGAGATCACATCCGCTGGAACTTCCGTTCGGTTCACATAAAGAGGGTTTGCTCCCGCCACCTGAATAGCCAATTCTCTTCCGAGAGATTTAACCTCTTCATTTTTTCCGGCTTCTTGATCAGAGTCTATTTGCACCAATACTCCCAGTTTCGATCCTGGATGGATATAGGAGGTGACCAACCCTTTTTCAGTTTTAAATCGGATGAATCGGCGAGCCGACAATTTCTCTCCCACCTTGGCCGAAAGACTTTCAAGTTTATCTTTGGGCAATTGATCCACCGTTGAAAAAGATGGATTGGTTTTAAGAATTTCAAGATAGGATTTAAGCAGCGATCCAAACTCTTCGTTACGCGCCACGAAATCTGTTTCGGAATTGAGTTCAAAAATAATGCCTTCTTTGTTGTTTTCAGACAACCAGGTATCAACCAGTCCTTCTGCCGCCACGCGATCCGCCCGTTTAGAGGACTTGGCAATTCCTTTTTCTCTCAGGAGCTGTAATGCTTTTTCAAAATCGCCTTTTGTCTCTTGCAAGGCGGCTTTGCAGTCCATGAGACCGGCTCCGCTCATTTGGCGCAATTTCTGAACGTCAGCGGCTTTTATTTCAATGGTTGGTGTCATGGGATTATCCTAGGCCGCCGGAGAGGGAACCGGCTCATCAGGATTAACCGGGAGGGTTCCAGCCATAGCTTCTTGCATGGCCGCTTCTTCAGATTGATTTAAAGTCTGGGTGGATGCTTGCTCGGCTTGAGCTCGGCCTTGAATAACCGCTTCGGAAATCAGTCCCGTGATCAAGCGAATCGCGCGAATGGCGTCGTCATTTCCGGGGATGGGGTAGTCGATGAGATCTGGGTCTGTGTTTGTATCGCAGACTGCGACGATCGGAATTCCAATACGTCGGGCTTCCGCAATGGTGGTTCCCTCATTGGAAGGGTCAATGATAAAAATACAACCAGGAAGTTCCAGCATGTCTTTGATTCCGGCCAAAGATTTGGTGAGACGTTTGATGTCTTTGTCCTTCATTGCATATTCTTTTTTGGAGAGCAGGTCGAGAACCCCTTTCTCTTTCATTGATTCAAGCTCATGAAGGCGTTTGGATGATTTTCGAATGGTTTCAAAATTGGTAAGGGTGCCGCCCAACCATCTTTCTGCCACAAAAGGAGAAAGGCTTCGTTTGGCTTCTGCAACAATGGCATCTTGTGCCTGTTTTTTGGTACCAACGAAAAGAACAGATTGACCCGAAGCCGCAACGCTTTTAACAAACAAATATGCTTTCTTTAATTCCCGTACTGTTTTTTGGAGGTCGATAATATGGATATTGTTGCGGCTTCCATATATATAACGAGCCATTTTGGGGTTCCATCGATGGGTTTGGTGACCGAAGTGAACACCGGCCTCCAGTAATGCTTTCATTGAAATGACAGGTTCGTTCGTTGCTGTTGGGGCCGTAGACGTATTAGAAACCATTAACTTTTTTTGACTCCTTCGGATTTTAAATTGCTCACTGGCTGGCACTTTACAAACCAACGGGGATATTGAGGTCCGCTTAGCAAATGAGGCCTGGGATTATACAACAAAACAAAAAAATGGCAACCCGTTCAGAAAAATGGCTTTGTCGTCGACAATTGATTTGAAATTGAATAGGATCCTGATATTCATGCCATTAAAAAAACTCATTGAAAAGATCGAGCGAAAAGACGCAGTGGTGGGCGTTATCGGCCTTGGATATGTCGGCCTGCCCTTGGCTTTAAGATTCACCCGTGTCGGCTTCCGCGTCATCGGATTTGATATTGACCCGGAAAAGGTGAAAAAACTTCGGAAGGCCGAATCCTATATCGATCACATCAAACCCAACCGAATTTCAGAAGCCCTCAAAAATGGCTTTTCCCCCACCTCCGATTTTTCGAGAGCTATCAAAACCGATGCCCTCCTTATATGTGTTCCCACTCCACTGGACAAATACCGTGAACCCGATCTTTCCTATGTCATCAACACCATGGAAGCTTTGTTACCGCATCTGAAAAAAGGGCAATTGATCTCACTTGAGAGCACAACGTATCCAGGGACCACCGATGAAGAATTACGCCCCCGCATTGAATCGAAAGGATTCGTCATTGGAAAGGATTTTTTCCTGGTTCATTCCCCTGAGCGGGAAGATCCAGGCAATCCCCATTTCACCACAGAAACTATTCCGAAAATATGTGGGGGCGACACCTCCAGTTGCTTGAAGGCAGGATTGGCGCTTTACTCTCAAGTCATCAACAAAGTTGTCCCAGTTAGCACCACACGCACCGCCGAACTAACAAAGTTACTGGAGAATATTCACCGCGTGGTCAATATCGGTCTCGTCAATGAAATGAAAATCGTATCTGACAAAATGGGGATTGATATTCATGAAGTTATTCGAGCTGCTGCAACCAAACCGTTTGGGTTTACGCCCTATTACCCAGGCCCCGGAATTGGCGGCCATTGTATTCCGGTCGACCCCTTTTATTTGACTTGGAAAGCGAGGGAATACGGTATCCACACCCGATTCATTGAACTGGCTGGCGAAGTCAACACTCTGATGCCCCATTGGGTGATTTCCAAACTCATGGATGCGCTCAACGAAAGGAAAAAGTCACTTCGAGGGAGCCGGGTTCTGGTTTTGGGAATTGCGTACAAGAAAAATGTTGACGATGTAAGGGAATCGCCTTCTCTGGAGCTGATGGAAATTTTAAAGGAAAAGAAAGCGAATATTGATTACTGTGATCCGTTTTTTCCCACTTTCCCCAAAATGAGACGACACAAATTTAACCTCAAGAGCGTTCCTTTCACAAAAAGGAATATCGCTTCTTATGACTGTGTCTTAATTGCCACCCAACATGATGCCTTTGACTACAAACTCCTAAAAAAGACTGCTCAACTGATAATCGATACCCGCGGCGTATACCAAGAAACCGCCCCAAATATCGTCAAAGCCTAGTTTCGTCCAGAACTCACCACCACCTCAGATTCGGATGCTTTAAATTTTCCACTTCTTCCCGCATGTCCTCCAAAGATCATAGGGATGGTCCCAATCACTATCCTCAAGTCCGTGGCCAAGGAAATAGATTTGGCATAAAGTCGGTCATATCGAAGTTTTCTTCGCACATCATTAATGGAATGATCAGGACTTTGATAAATCTGAGCCAACCCAGTAAGACCCGGCTTAATTTTCAATCGGTTCGGATATTGAGGGATTTCGGTAGCCAAATCGGCAACGAATTCCGGCCGTTCTGGACGAGGACCCACAAGAGTCATCTCTCCCCGCAAAATATTAATCAACTGAGGCAATTCATCCATATGAGTTTTTCTCAGAATTTTTCCAACTCGGGTTACTCGAGGATCATTGATTTGACACCATTGCGGTTGATTACCTATTTCAGCGTCCACGTGCATTGAACGAAATTTCAAGATTTTAAATGTGGCGCCATAGGAGGAACGGCGCCGGCGATTGTATTGCCCCCACATCTTAAACAAATGAGATCCGCGTCGACGGTTATGCCCCACTCGAAGTTGAGAATAAAAAACGGGTCCCCTCGAATCCAATTTGATCAAGAGCGCGATAAAAAACATCAAAGGGGAAACCAAAAGAAGCATCAGAAAGCTGAGAAATACATCCAAACATCTCTTGATGATATAGATATATATTCGACGAAAAGTCAGGGGCTTGTAGTAAGGTGCATGCCCATTGATGTAGGCAAGCGGCCATAGAATATCGGAACGGACCAGATCGCGTATATTTTCAAACATAGAATAAATACCTCAATTAAGACTAAGTCGTGTGGTGGGTAAGGGTGAACCCTTAAAATCTTTTTGAGGGGTCTACAAAGACGGTACAAATTCGATGAATTTCCGTCAATAATCATGTCAAAACCCTATCCCAAGGGGGACTTATAGACCCGTTTGGCCAGGATCAAAGCCAATTCAAACAAAACGTAAGAAGGAACAGCCAACGCCAATTGACTCACGATATCAGGTCCTGGAGTTAAAGCAGCGGCGGCCACGAAAATCCCCAAAACGACATGTTTTCTATATTGAACAAGCAATATCGGATCAACAAAGCCCAAACGGGCCAAAGCCACTATCACCAAGGGAATCTGAAAAAACAATCCAAAACCCAATGTCATCCAAAAAACAAAAGCCACGTACTCGCCCAAGGAGATCATCGGCTGAAGGGTGGGAGATGAGTATCCCAAAAGAAACTTCATCGCAGCCGGAACCACCACAAACAATGCCACCGCCGCCCCTAGAAAAAAAAGACCCAATGCCGAAGGGAGAATCCCCAAGAAGAGGGTTCTCTCTCGCATTTTTAACGCCTTCCCAACAAACCGCCATAATTGAAAAATCCAAAAGGGGAGTGCCATACCGCCCCCCACTCCACAAGCCACTTTAAGTTGAATAAAGAATGCTTCGGTGGGTTTTGTAAAAACAAATGATCCCACTGGACGCGCCAACCAGTTGATGATCGGACCAACATAAATATAGGCAATGGCTGAAAACAACAAACCAACCAAGAGAGATGCGATAATCCTATGGCGCAATTCGTGGAGGTGAGTGGTGAGGGGAGCAGGTATATCGGAAAAATCTTCAGCCAGGGTTTTAGGCCGTCCGAACTTGAAGCATGTTGGCCAAGGCAGAAAGAAGGTCCCGAACCAACCCTTTGGGAAGTTTCTCCAATTGATTCAATGCCAATTGGATGTTTTTTTTGGCGATGTCCTCGGCATATTGAATGGCCCCCGATGTTTTCATTTGATCCACCAAATCCAACAAGTGTCCATTCGGGTGATTTAAATTTTCAAAAAATTCTTTGGATGTTTTATCAGAGGACAGGTGATCACGAAAATAAATCAGTGGTAAAGTCATTTTCCCGTTCATTAAATCCGTTCGAAGTGTTTTTCCTACCACTGATTCCTCGCCTGTTAAATCGAGTAAATCATCCGTGATTTGAAAAGCCAATCCCAAATGAAGCCCAAATTGTTCAAGCGCCAACTGAATAGATTCCGACTGATCAGCTAAAATCGCCCCACTCCTTGCAGAAGCTCCAAAAAGAGAAGCGGTCTTCTTTTCCAAAAAAGAAAAATATTCTTCTTCTGAAAGGTCAAAGTGAAACCTTTTCTTCAGCTGATCGATTTCCCCAGCGCACATCACCGACGTTGAACGCGCCAACAATCGAAGGATGGAAGGGCGGTTGAGTTCGGCCACTTTTTCAAAAGCATGGGTAAAAATATGGTCCCCCAACAAAACAGCTGCGTCAACGCCATGTTCGTTGGCCACCGTTTTTCGATTTCGACGCATGGCGGCTTTGTCAATCACATCGTCGTGAACCAGCGTGGCGATATGGATAAGTTCAACCGCAAGCCCCACTGTCTGCACTTCACTTTGCAGAGACTTCCCCAGCATCGAACTCAATATCACCAGAGCGGGACGAACTCTTTTTCCAGAACCAACAAGAACGTAAGACTTGAGATCTCCCAGGAAACCGCCCGTTTCATCCGCCATGGTCTCCAATATTTGATTAAGACGATTGAGGTCTGGTTTAAGCGCTTCCTTTAAATCACGCGTTACAAATATATTCATTAGGATCCAAGAATATTCCGAACCCAGCCCAAGAGTTGATTGGGCAACAATCCCGCAACGAGAGTAATGCCAAGAGCAAGAACCAAACAACTCATCAAGGCGGGAGAAAGTTGAACTCGAGCGGTGTGGACGGGTTCACGGAAAAACATCTGTTGGACAATTTTGAAATAGTAATAGAAGGAAATCACGCTATTAATCGCGGTGACAACCCCCAACCACAACAAATGGGAATTACCAATCACAGCGGAGAAAATAGCGAATTTACCGACAAATCCTCCCAATGGTGGAATCCCAATCATCGAAAGAGCCAAAATAACCAATCCCAACGCAAAACCCATGGAACGAGATGCGAGTCCGGCAAAGGTCGATAGGTCGTCAGACCCATTTTGATTGGAGAGAATGAGAAGTCCTGAAAATAGGCCCAAATTCATAAACAAATACACGAACATGTAAACCATCGCGGCTTGCGTTCCCAAACTTCCACCGGCCACAATAGCAACCAAAATATATCCCACTTGAGCGATTGAAGAATAGGCCAACATCCGTTTAATATTGTTTTGCTTGAGGGCACCCAAATTTCCAACCGTCATGGTTAAAGCAGCCAAGAGAGCCAAAATAGGAGTGATGCCCAGTGAGACATGATTGGCCAACAATCGAATCAAAAATCCCAACGCCGCCGCTTTTGGAGCCACAGAAAGAAATGCGGCGACAGGGGTTGGTGCCCCCTCATAAGTATCGGGCGCCCACATATGAAAAGGAACCATCGCCAACTTAAATCCAAGACCGGCAATGATAAAAACCAAAACAACACTCAAACCCAAATCCGCGGTTTGGCCAGAGGAGGAGTAGGCGAATAAGGCATCCATGCTTGTAGATCCAAAATACCCATAAAAATAGGAAATCCCAAAAAGAAGGATACCTGTCGAAAAAGTCCCCACCAAGAATAGTTTAATGGCGCCTTCAATAGACGATTTTCTTTCGATGACAAATCCGGATAGAATAAATGAACTGATACTCAAAAGCTCAAGGGCAATAACAGCCAATAACAGATCAACGGAACCAACCAAAAACAACATCCCCACCGTAGCCAACAGAAGGAGAGACACATAGGTCCCCATGGGACGTTCTTTAAACTCGGGATAATCCATCGATAACCACAAGACCATAACAACACCCACAACGGTGATGAATTTAAAAAAGAGAGCCAATGAATCCACAGCCACCATTCCAAAAACGGGGGCGTATTGAACCCATCCTTCATTGAGCAAAGTGGGTTGAATTCCAAAAAAGGACGCTCCAGGAATCGCATGACTAAAAAAGAAGGCACCTTGGTGAAGGCCCGCCAAACCCAGCGCCACGAGCCCAAATAAAAACCATTGTTTGGATTTATTGGGGAAAAAAGCTTCTCCCAATAATATTCCAAGTGCACAAACGGAAAGAAATATTTCAGGGGCTAATAAAACGAGTTGATTCATTTTATCCAGCCACCAACTTAATTAATTGGGCCAATGTGGTATCCATCAACCTCAAAACCAACGCTGGATAAATTCCCAAAACCAACGTAAAAACTGCCAAGGGAACGATGGTCACCAGTTCACGGGTTGTCAGGTCAGGCATATGACCTTCCCATTTGGCATTAAATTCCCCCATCAGAACAAGTTTGAGCATCCTCAAGAAAAAAGCAGCCGTCACGACAATTCCGATAACCGATATCGATACCCAAATTTTGAAATTAAAACCTCCGAAACTTCCACCAAAACCGCCCAAGAAGCAAAGGAATTCAGAAATAAATCCCGCCAAACCCGGCAATCCCAACGAAGCCATACATTGCATAATCATAAACCCGGCAAAGATCGGCATTTTGGTGGCAAGCCCACCAAAGGCATCAATCTCACGCGTGTGAGCCCGGTCATAAATGACTCCCACCAACAAAAAGAGTGACCCGGTGATGATACCGTGCGTGACCATTTGAAGAACGGCACCGGATAACCCCGCATGAGCCGCATTGGAGTTCCCCATGACTGCCGCCATTCCCAACAAACAATAACCCATGTGATTCACTGAAGAATAGGCCACCATCCGTTTCATATCTTTTTGGGCCATCGCGCAGAAAGCGCCGTAAACGATATTGATACAAGCGATTACAACCAGGATAGGCAAGAAAAGTTTGGTCTGTTCCGGCATGATGGGATAACAAACACGTAAGATTCCGTAGGTCCCCATCTTAAGCAAGACCCCTGCCAGAATCACACTAACCGCGGTGGGGGCTTCAACGTGTGCGAGAGGCAACCATGTGTGGAATGGAAAAGCCGGCACCTTGATCGCAAACGCCAAATAAAGCCCCAAAAAAACCAACATAGCGGCGGTGCCGACAAGCTGTAGCTGTCCATTGTGCGCCAACTCAGAGAGTCGAATGAGATCCAACGTTCGTTCATTGCCAGGTAAACCGCTGCCACTGGCGAAATAAAGAGCGATCATGCTCAACAACATAAACACGCTACCGAAAAGCGTAAACAGGAAAAATTTGACGGCTGCGTATTCTCGTTTGGGTCCTCCCCAGACACCAATCAAGAAATACATAGGGACCAACGTAATCTCCCAGAAGACGTAAAAAAGGAAAAAATCCAAAGCCACGAATAGACCCAACATGCCGGTTTCTAGCATCATAAACCAAAAGAAATATTCTTTTGTGCGCTTTTCGATTCCAAAAGAGGCAACAACGGAGATGAGACTCAAGAAGGTGGTTAATAGGACCAAGGGAAATGAAAGTCCGTCAACGGCCATGTAATAATCGATATTAAAACTCGAAATCCATTGATATCTTTCCACAAATTGAGGAAGGTGGGTAGAAGCATCGAATTTTGTCAGCAATCCCAACGAAAGCACAAAGGTAAATAACGCGAAAGCGGTTGCAATATTTTTATGAAAAGCCCTATTTTCCTTATCAGAAAACATTATGATCAACCCGCCTATCAGCGGTAGAAACGTCAACAACGACAACAGAGGTAGATTCACAGCCAACTCCTTTTCATCTATTTGAAATTATGAGAAATCCAGACGATCATTCCACCCAGCCCCAAGATCATCCAAAACAAATAACTTTGCGCCAAACCTGACTGCACTTTGCGGATTTTGTCCCCCGCCCAATTGGCCAAATCACTTTGGCCATCAACCAAAACGCGGTCAACAAATTTTCCATCAAACAAATCGCTGACCCATGAAAATCTTTTCCCCATTCGACCAAACCCATCAACAATAAATTGATCAACGACATCGTAGTCGGTTTTTGCAAACCAGGTGGTCACAGGTGTGTATATATTTCCGATGAACCACAGATACAATTCATCAATTAGATACCGTCGCGAGAGGAGCTTGTGCGGAAGAGCGAACTTCTGTTGTAGAAACTCATATCGCGGCGGTTTTGAAAGATAAACCCAAAAAGCCCCCACAAATCCCAGGCCGAACGCAGAAAGAGAGGAATACAAAACCACGTGACTTGCGTGATGTTGTTCCGCCCCGTGACTCCCCCAACTGATCAAACGCGCGAGATTCCCATCATGATACAGCGTTCCTCCCAAAAAAATGGAGAGCAGCGCCAACACCATCAGAGGAATTGTCATCAACAAAGGAGACTCATGAGCATGTTGAAACAAATGTTTGTCGCGCGGTAGCCCAAAAAAGGTCAGAAAAAGTGAGCGGAACATATAAAAGGACGTTAAAAGAGCGGCGAAGGAAAGTAAGCCAAAAATAAGAGGATTGTGATTATAGGCCGCCGCCAAAACCTCTTCTTTTGAGAAAAAACCCGACATAAATGGAAATCCGGCGATGGCCAAAGTCCCAACTAAATAGGCTGCGCACGTGATGGGCATTTGGGTTTTGAGACCTCCCATTTTCCACATATCATTCGTATGAACAGCATGGATGACACTTCCAGCGCAAAGAAACAACAACGCTTTAAACGCAGCGTGGGTTGTTAAATGAAACATTCCAGCGGCATATCCACCACAGCCCAAGGCCACCATCATAAATCCAAGTTGACTAACGGTAGAAAAAGCCAACACCCGTTTAATGTCTTCCGAGACCAAGCCCATACTGGCGGCCACAACCGCAGTTGCGACACCCACCCAAGCCACCACGTCCATAGCAAGGGGAGAGGCCTCAAAAAGGAAGAAAACTCGCGCCACCATGTACACACCCGCCGCCACCATGGTCGCAGCGTGAATGAGAGCAGAAGCCGGAGTGGGGCCTTCCATGGCGTCTGGCAACCACACATGGAGAGGAAATTGAGCCGACTTTCCCATCGCGCCAAAGAAAAGAAGAAGGGGAACCATAAGAAGGACCCATCCCGGGTAATTCAATGAAGCCATATTTTGATAATTCTGATGAAGCAGCGGAATATTGAAAGTCCCTAAATAATTAAAAATAATCAAAAGTCCGAGGTACATCCCCAAGTCGCCCACTTTTGTGGTTAAGAAAGCTTTGCGCCCGGCATATCCCGCTGCGTCACGCTCAAAATCAAACCCGATGAGCAAGTAGGAGCACAACCCCACCAACTCCCATCCGATGAAAAATTGGAGCATATCGTTCGCCAACACCAAAACCAACATGGAAAAAGTGAACAAATTCACGTACGCAAAATACCGGCCATATCGGCGGTGTTCATGCATGTAAGAAATGGAGTAGAGCTGAACGAGAAATGACACGAGCGTGACCACCACCAACATCATGGCGGAAAGACCGTCAATCAAAAGGCCAACGCGAAAATCAAAATTCCCTGCGCTGAACCAAGTATAGGTTGACTCAAAAAAATGCCCCTGTAATCCCGTATTGGGCAAATGAATTCTTTCGAAAAAAATCCCCAGAGCTATCAAAAGGGAATGAACGAAACAATAAAACATGGCCACAGTGCCAACCCACGCGCCTTGAAGCCCCACAAAATTTCGAAGCACCAAAATGACAACAAACGCCAACAAGGGAGCCAGCGCGATCCAATAACTATGTTGTAACAAGACTTCACCCGACATATTTTTTTCCTTTTATAGCCGCTTCAAAAACTCTTTTTTTATTTTCTCTTCGATGGTTGAAGATTCGATTAAAATTTTTGCCTGTTTCAAAACCGTGGGATCTGGAACCGCATCAAAATCCAGCAGCTCTGAGACAACCCATCCCACATCCCCGGTTTTGGAGCGTTCATCGCGCCGAATCGTCCCCGTTTGAGCCGAACCTCCACCTTTCCATTCCACCACCCAGTCCAGAAAAACCAACTGTTGTTGGATCGTCCCATCCTCTCCCGGATTTCCCCAGGAATACAGATGGGTTTCGTTCGTCCCTTGAAACCATCGAAAATCCTTTTGTTGGTTCCTTTGAAGTTTTGATGGATCAATCTCCCTCAGAGATTTCCCCAAGAACCGTGGCTCTAAAAATCTTTCCAGTTTCTCAAGTTCACGTGGATAAGGTGCTTTAAACTTCACGGCAGCCTCTTTGTCTCCAATGAGACGAACCACTTCAACTTGAATTGGGATAGAAAAACCATCCACCACCAAAGAAATCAAAAAAATCTTCTTTGCGCCCAACCGCTCACGGTCTGACGCGTTTGAAAAAATAAGACCACATCCCCGGACGCTGACGTTTCTGACCTGAGCCACCAATGTTTCTGCCGTATCCGAACCCACATTTTGACTCAGCAAATGAACTGTCAGGAACCGATCTAACGAGAGATCAAGCCGCTTGTCTCGTCGTTTTTCACTCCAATTTATACTCACCCTTGAAGCAGGTTCATTTTCTCAACCAAAACGGTTTTGGAACCCCGATAGAAAGTAAGCACCAGCGCCAACCCCACCACAGCTTCTGCCGCGGCCAACGCAATAATAAAAAGAACGAATCCTTGGCCCCAAACTCCATCTGGATGCAAATAACGGTTAAAAGCCACAAAGTTGATCCCTGCCGCGTTAAACATCAGCTCGACTGACATCAAAATGCCAACGATATTTCGCCGGGCCAATACCCCATACACGCCAATCGAAAACAAGGCCACACCCACAAGAAGAAAAAGTTGGATCGACATTAGGAAGGCCCTCTTTTTTTAACAGAAAAATAGATGGCTCCCACCAAAGCGGCCACCAACACAAATGAAATCAGTTCTGTGGGAAGAACCATCTCACGAAAAAGGAGTTCACCCAAGGGACCCGATGTTAACTTGGGAGCAGATGTGACCGGCACCAGCGGCCACTCACTCACAAAAGAACCCAACGCGGCTAACAGAAACAATGAAAACAAACCGGCCGCCCACGCTTTTTCGTTGACCTGCCGTCCCGCCCAATCAGAGGGTTTGCCGGAAAGCAAAATGACAAACAAAAGGACAATCGTGACTCCCCCAATATAGACCAGCAATTGAACCGCAAACAGGAAGTCAGCCGCCAACAGAGCATACATACCAGCCACTCCGGCAAGAGAAAGAATTAACCACAAGGCCGAATGAAACACATTTTTGGAAGTCACCACCAAAACCGCCGGGAACAAAACCAGGACCGCCAGAAATGAAAAAATTATGGATTGAACCATCACACTTTCTCCGCCACTTCAGGTGTTGAAATTTTTTCTCTGCGACCGTCTGGCATAAACCGATACCATTCCTGCGCTTTGGGTCCAGCTTCCACAGTGTCTTGCGTGGTGGGCCCCCATTTCACGAGGAAATCCTTTCTCCCTTCGAACACAACTTCATATTCATTTGAGTGATGAATGGACTTCACTTTGGTAGGACATGCTTCTTCGCAAAGACGGCACACATTGCATTTAGAAAAATCGATTTGATACCACTTCAAATCCTTCTTTTTTGTCTCTTCATTGCGGACCCATTCCATGGAGATGACATCTGAGGGGCAAACGCGCACACACATTTCGCAAGAAATGCAAACCTCCGGATGAAAAGATAACACCCCTCGAAATCGCTCCGGAGTGGGTTTTCTTTCGCGTGGAAATTGGAACGTCACCGCTGGTTGAAAATAATATTTAAGCGTGATCATCATCCCCTTCAGGGTTCCTGTCGTGATGCGAAATATTTTCTTGAGATCCCAAAACATCAGCTATTTCTCCACAACATCATAAATCCTGCAATCAAGATATTGATCAAAGTCCATGGAATAAAAATTTTCCAACACAAGTCCATCACCCGGTCCACTCGGAGACGAGGGAATGTCCAGCGAGACCAGAGAAAGACAAAAATTAGAGCCAGGGTTTTAAATGCCAGCCAAGCCCAGGATGGAATAAAATTTAAAAACGGAACCGGCGCGGCTCCGCCACCGAGAAATAATGTGGCGCCCAATACCGATCCCACCACCACATAGGCATATTCCGCCATAAAAAAGATGGCGAATTTCATTCCCCCATATTCAGTATGAAAGCCCGCCGTCAGTTCAGATTCCGCTTCAGGAACATCAAAGGGAACGCGATTGGTTTCCGCGATGGTGGTAATAAGATAAACGATAAAACTGATTTGTCCGACAATGGGGTAGAAAATAAACCATCGAGGAAACCACCCCCCCAATGGCTCGGCTTGTTGAGCCGCTATACCCGTGAGTGAAAGAGTCCCCGCCCACATCACCACTGGGACCGTCGACAACACACGAGGAATCTCAAAGGAAACCACTTGCGCCGCAGCACGAAGCCCCCCCAACAGAGAAAATTTATTGGCCGAACCCCAACCGGCCATAAGAATCCCAATGGTAGAAAGGCCCGAAACAGCCAACACATACACAAGTCCGATGTCGAAATCGAGGGCCACAAGACCATTGCCGAATGGAAGCGGAGCGAAGGATAAATAGCAGGGCAATATCACCACAACTGGCGCCATGCGAAACACCCATTTATCAACTCCCGTGGGTTCAATAATTTCTTTAAGAAGCAACTTGATTCCGTCTGCAAGCGTTTGGGCCCAACCATGCCATCCGCCCACATCCATGGGGCCCAGACGAAGCTGCATATGAGCGGCGACTTTTCTTTCCCACCACACCAAAACACCAGGAGCCGCTTGCATCAATAGATTTAGAAGAAGCGCAGGCACACTCAAAGAAATAATCATGGGAACAAGAGGCGATATATTGTTTTTAAGACAAAACTCAGCGACAAAGTCCCGACCGGCAATGAAAAAGGGATGAAGCTCTCCGACTGCGATAATGCCCCCTGTTAAAACCACCAAAATTCCAGCCAACCATATTCCGGCCCGCTTGCGACTTTGTTGCATTCGGGTTCGCTTTTCATCCCATTTGGTGAGATAGGCCGCCATGCGAGCATCAGGCGGGGAAACCACCGCCGACGCGGTTGGCGCGGTTATTTGAGTTGGTGGAACAGACGCCGCTTCACTCATCGGTCCACCTCGCCCAAAACGAAATCAAGCGACCCCAAAATTGCGATCACATCAGCCACCTTCCAACCTTTCACCAATTCCTTGAGCGCTTGTAAATTAATGAATGAGGGAGGACGAATGTGGAGACGGTAAGGGCGATCGGTTCCATCTGAAACAATATAGGTACCCAGCCATCCTCTCGGTCCTTCATGTTGTGTGTACACTTCGCCTGGCCCAGGGCGATATACTTTTCCAACTTTCCCCATGATGGGTCCCTCTGGAAACTTGTCACAGGCTTGTTCAACAATCTTAAGTGATTCGCTCATCTCTCGACGTCTGACCATAAATCGATCATAACAATCGCCATTTTTACCCACGGGCACATCAAATTTGAAATCCTTGTAAACACTGTAGGGATGATCCTTGCGCAAATCCATTTGAATTCCCGAACCTCGAAGCGCCGGCCCCGTTACACCCAAATCCAATGCAGTGTGAGCGGGCAACTGCCCCACGCCGATGGTCCGGTCCATGAAAATAGGGTTATAAGTCAGAAGACCATCGTACTCTTCCAATCGAGGTTTCATTCTCTCCACAAAAGCTTTCACTCGGCCGATCCATCCTTCTGGGACGTCCAACATGACACCCCCCACCCGCACAAAGTTATAGGTGATACGCGCCCCACAAATTTCTTCAAAGAGGTCTAAAATTTCTTCACGGTCCCGTCCAAAGGCATGCAAGAACGGAGTGAAAGCGCCGATATCAATACCAAAAGTTCCGTAAAACACCATATGGGAGGCGATGCGGTTCAATTCTCCAACAATCACTCGAATATAATCAGCGCGAATGGGGATTTCGGCTTTGAGAAGTTTTTCGACAGCCATACAATAGGCCCAATTGTTGTTCATGGCAGAGAGATAATCGTCCCGGTCCGAAAGGACGATAATCATGGGATAAGTTCGGTTTTCGGCCAGCTTTTCAACGCCTCGGTGCAAATAGCCCAAATCGCATTCAGCGTCGGTTATCACTTCTCCATCCAACTTGAGAACCACGCGGAGAACTCCGTGAGTGGAGGGGTGTTGGGGGCCCAAATTGAGCAGCATTTCATTTTCGCCCACTTGCTCAATTTTTGTTTCAAAAACAGGGCCTTTGGCGAGACTGGATGTGGAATAACTATTGCTTGTCATGATTAGTTTTTCCCCGAGATGGGAATACCTTTTTCATTGAGTCCGGGGGTTCCTACCTCAAGTCCCGAATCGTATTTATCAGTCACGTGAACATAGTCTTTGCGAAGCGGATATCCGGGAAAGCCTTCCCACATCATGATGCGTTTTAAATTTGGATGACCTTTAAAGGTAATCCCCATCAAGTCATACACTTCCCGTTCTTGCCAATCCATACCCGACCAAACAGAGGTCACGGAATCTACAATGGCATCAGCGCGGGACACCTGCGCTTTAAGAACCAACGCATGTTTTTTCTTCGAGGAGTAAAGATAGTAAACCAGTTCAAACACATTGTCTTTGATGTAATCAACAGCCGTCATTTGAAGGGGCACATCGAATTGCATCTGTGGATCGGTTTTTAAAAACCGGCAAACTTCCACCAGTTTATTGACTGGCACTCTCACCTGAGGTTCCGGATCCCTCACAAATTTATCTGGAACTGAAACAAAAGAAACTTCAGGGAATCTTTTGATAAGGGTCTGACAAAGTTCAGCGGAATACATTGCTCGACAACTTATGATGAACGCGCCTGAACGGCGGCGGCATTGATTTCTTTCAAGACTGCGTTGGTGGGCATACTGGGTTTAGCGATACGTTTGCCCGCGTCATAATATTTTTCAATTTTTTGTTGCAGCGCCACGATGGCGGTGTAAAGCGCCTCAGGACGCGGAGGACATCCCGGGACATAAATATCAACCGGAATAACTTTATCGACTCCCTTCGAAACGGAGTAAGAATCATAATAAGGGCCGCCGCAATTGGAGCAGGCCCCCATGGAGATCACAAACCTAGGTTCAGGCATTTGGTGATAGAGGGTCTCAACGGCAGGTGCCATTTTTTTAACCACGGTTCCAGCAATAATCATTAAATCGGCTTGGCGAGGGGTCGGACGAGGAATAACGCCTATCCGATCAAAATCATAACGAGAGGCATAAGCCGCCATCATCTCGATAGCGCAGCAAGCCAATCCAAAGGTAAGCGGCCAAATAGAAGATTTTCGGGACCAGTCAATAAAAAAGTCAACTGTCGTCAAAATAAATTCCCCTCCAGGCATTTTGTATTGCCGAAGGGCTGGAAGTTTCTCCAAGATCAAACTGTTGCTCATATCAATTCCTTTATTCCCACTTGAGGGCGCCTTTTCTCCAGGCCACAACAAAAGCCACGAACAGAATGGCGATAAAAACAATCATTTCAATAAACCCAACCATTCCCAATTCTTTGAACCTAACTGCCCAAGGGAGAAGGAAAACGGCTTCAATATCAAAAATAACAAACACCAATGCGAACACATAGAACCGAATATTGGGAGAAACATAGGGTGTGCCAATGGTTTCCATGCCGCATTCATAAATGCTTTTTCGCAAGGGGTCCATGCCACGTTCTCTGACCAAATAATTCAGCGCGAAAACGCCCCCCACGAAAGCCACACCAAAAAACAAAAAAGCCAACAGGCCCGCATATTCCGTTAAATTCAGCATCGCCACCCCACAAACAAACCGGCAATACCCCCATTCAACGGATAGTGACAAACCCTTTCAAACCCTGCCCATCTCATTTGTTGGCACAAAATTTTGGGCTCGGGAAATTTTTCAATTGTTGTTGAAAGGTAATCTTTGGGCCATCTTTCACCAAAATTGGCTCGGCCAATTAAGGGAAGAATAAACTTAAGATAGGCCTTGTGTCCCCAAGAAAGAAAACCACTGGGTGGGCGGGAAAGTTCTAAGTGAATCATTTGACTTTGTGGTTTTAAAACCCGATAAAACTCACGAAAACTCTGAGACAATATGTTTCCGTGATGAAGATTTCTAATCACAAAGGCGGAAGTGATTCCGTCAAAGGTTCGCGGCCCAAATTGAAGCTCATCGGCTTTGGCCAGTTCAAAAACAACATGCGGATTTCCCGCCATTTTCTCTTTGGCCGCGTCTAACATTTTGGAGGAGAAATCCACTCCCACCACGTCCATCCCCTGTGAAACCAATTCCTTCGCCAAATCACCCGTCCCCGTTCCCACATCCAATATATAAGATCCCTTGGAAAACATACTGGCCACTTCACGGCGCCAAAGAACGTCCAACCCCAAACTGCTAAGCCGATTAAATCGGTCATATTCCGGGACCAGTGCATCAAACATATCCCGGATGGGTTTAGTGGACATAGGAGGGTGTGAAACGGATACGCTCAAAGGTCTTCAGCCCCCAAAGTTTTCTTTTTTCCGTCCATCCTCACTTTTTCGACTGAAGCATTCACAATCTGTTCGATTTTGGCGGAGAGCGCATCGGTATAATCTTTCCCAGTGCGAAAACCTGCTTCTTTCACTTTTTTCTTCACTTTGCTGACAACCACATAGACTTCAGACATGAGTAATCTCCTTTACATCTCACCTCAATGAGATGATGTTGGATTGAAAATATGATTAGGATTTTAAATGACAGGAGGTCGTAAAAACGTTGGCGGATCATAAGACAAAGTTTTTCCGCTGTCAAAAAACAATTTACGCCGCGCATTCTCCTTGTCCGATTTCGGCCTTAAATTCATGATATTCGCCCCACTCATAATACATATCGGGCTTTTCTTCAAAAGGAGGCAAACTTCGGAAGGGTTCGATTTCTTCTTTGAGCCGCACGCGCCCCAGTCGCTCCATGGTTGCAACGAATCTTTCTGAACCCTGCTTCTCCTTCTTATAAAGACCAACCAAGTGTTTAACGACCTCAGGGGCTCGCTTGGCCGGAATGGCATTGATGGGTTGGCCAAATTTGGCCTCGCCTTCTTTGACATCCCCCCCAATTAAGAGTTGATAGTGAGGGACCTCATGTCCGTTCACTTTCCGATAAGTCCCAAAAAAACCGATATTGCCAATGTGATGTTGACCGCAAGAATTGGTGCAACCTGAAATCTTAATGGCCAAATCATTCATATCGGCATCTTGAGCCAGTCCATTTTTGAAAAGTTCAAGAATGGCACCCGCCAAACCTCTCGATTTTGTCACTGCGATTTGACAGGTATCAGCCCCTGGGCATCGGGTCACGTCCGACAAACGAAGTGCTCCTCCTGATCCCAGGCCTGCCGCTTTGAGTTCCGCATATAGCGCCACCAAATGTTCGTTTCGAATCCAAGGCAAAAACATATTTTGTTGAACCATGGTGCGCAATTGACCGGCGTTGTATTTACGAGCTATGTTGGCCAACGTTCTCATTTGGGGAACTGTCAAATCTCCCAAAGGGGTAACCACCGTCACCATTGAAAAACCCTCTTGTTTTTGCGGAAGAACATTCGTTTTTCGCCACAGCTCAAATGCCGCGTCGGGTTTCACATCCCCGCCGACTTTCTGAGTTAAAACAGGGGCAACCAAAGGTTTTTCTATCGGAAAAACCCATTTCCATCCCCCCGCTCGCGTGGCGCGAACTTGGGAACGCTCCTCAATCACCATCTGGCGGAAAACGTCGTCGCCAAATTTCTTCACCACAAATTTAAGGCGCGCGTGGAATTTATCTTTCCGGTCGCCGTGACGATCGAAGATTCGGGTGATGGCGTCAGCGGTGGAGAAAAAATCAGATAGCGGCGTAAACTCCTCAAGCAAAATCGCCGAGTGAGGTGTGGCGCCAAGCCCACCACCCACATAAATTCTAAATCCTTTTTCTTCTTTTCCATTGACGACCCGTTTGGCTGCCACGTATCCCAAATCATGAATCGCCGTGTATGCAATATCTGCCGAACCTCCCCCGTAAAAAGCAATCTTGAATTTTCGAGGGAAATTTTGAACCGCTGGATTTCTTAAAAAATGTTCAAAAATGGCCTGAGCGTAAGGGGTTACGTCAAACACTTCATCTTTAAGAAACCCCGCATAAGGCGTTTTGGTTACGTTACGCACAGTATTTCCACAGGCCTCACGCGATGTTAAACCGCATTCAGCCAATCGGCGAAGAGCCAGCGGAATGTTGTCCAAATGAACATGATGAATTTGAATGGCTTGACGGGTGGTGACGTGGGCCATTTTGGTTCGAGTAAATTTCTCGGTCAGTTCAGCCACCACATCCAATTGATCTGAAGTGATCTCCCCATGAGGACATTTAATTCGGATCATCTGTAAATCTGTTTCACCGCGAATACCATAAACACCATTGTTCAAACGAAACTTCTTGAATTCATTGGGATCCATGCGCCCAGATCGAAGCAACTTGATGTTATCTTCGAAACGAACCAATTCCTCTTCAACTTCGGGCGCTAACAACATATAAGACTCCTTCTTCATGATTGGATGAGAATTTTTTCTTCATCAAAGAGTTGACCGTCAAATTCACGGTACCAAGATTTTACATCAACCGCTTTCCCCTGATGAACCGCGACTATAATATTTGACCACTGCGATAAAAAGGGTTGAGATTCATCGATCTGACTCGGCCGGGCTGGGTGATCAGGATGAGTGTGAATCACTCCAACAACATCCAATCCTTCCCGCTCCGCCTTTATCATTTCTTCGTTGAACTGCGAAGGGCTCATCACAAACTCAGTTTTTCCTGCGCCTTGTCCTTGCCGGTCAGAGGGAAGGGTCGGCGCGTCTGTGATCGTTTGGCTTAACAATTCATTAACCAAAGGAGACAAACGGACCACTTGCTTGACGCCTCCTTTAAGAAATTGACCAATCAGAAGCCCACACCCTTCATGGGGATAGGCCTTTTCCGCCCATAGAACAATATGGTCATAAACAATTTTTGGAAACACAATGGCCGTGGATATTTGCATAGGCACCGAATTTAATGTGCTCTGGGAGACTTTAATTGGTCGTGTGTCTTCCAGTACTTTTCAAAATAATTCACCATTTCTTCCCAAAATTGAGAATTCATATACCGCTCTCCTGCGTCACACAATACGGTGACCACCACCGCCTCTTTTTTTCCCAGTGCAACTTCAAACGCGCCTTGTAAAGCAGCCCCCGCTGAAAACCCAACCAAAACCCCCTCTTCCCTGGCCAATCGACAGCACATTTCATAAGCATCCTCCGTGTGCACACTGATTTTTTTGTCATGCACCTTGGGGTCATAGATCCCTGGAACAATAGAGGAAGCCATATGCTTCAAACCTTCTAAACCATGCAAAGCAGAAAAGGGTTCCACCGCCACGATTTCAATTTTGGGATTTAATTCCTTGAGCCGGCGCCCCGTTCCCATCAAGGTGCCTGATGTTCCAATGCCCGCCACGAAATGAGTGATACGTCCTTCCGTTTGTGTCCAAATCTCTTCAGCGGTGGTGTGATAATGCGCCTTCCAATTGTTGGGGTTGTTGTATTGATCGGGCATATAATACCTGCTGGGATTGGATTTATACATTTCCTGCGCTTTGACAATAGCCCCATCAGATCCTTCCAAGGGATCCGTATAAATTACTTTGGCGCCAAAGGCTTCACTAATACGCGCTTTAAGTTTGGCGTTTTCTGGAATGCAAAGTTCTACGCGATACCCCAGCGCTGTGCCTATCATGGCGTAGGCAATACCGGTATTGCCACTGCTTGAATCCAAAATGACTTTCTCTTTTGTGAGTTCACCTGATTGAATGGCGCCCAAAATCATCCCGCGAGCGGCGCGGTCTTTTACAGATCCACCGGGGTTGCAAAATTCTGCCTTCCCGTAAATTTGGGACCCGTGGTCCCCCAACCAGTGACTAAACCTTTCCAACCGAAGGAGCGGCGTGTTTCCAATCCGTTCCATGAGCCCCTGCCCCAATTTTTTGGTAGATGCAATCGAGTTGGGATTCACAATGTCGCCTTTCCAATACCCAATAACACGTCAAAAACATCGCCATCACTGTTTCCATAAGAATTCGCCAAATTAGCAACACCTTTAAGTTTTCTATTGAAGAAAATATGGAACTGGGACCTCATATCCTGGGGGTCTCCAAAAGAACTTTTGTGACTTCTGGCCTCATAAGATCAGGTGATGGAGGAATTCCTTGTCGAAGAAGTTCTCGAATCTGAGTTCCAGAAACCGCGGATTGGACAGAAGGAAACACGGGTTGAATAGCGAGATCATTACGGCCAAACCAATTGATAAGTTCTTGCGCTTCATAGGGAGAATAATAGGAACCCACTCCGGCATGGTCCCGTCCTACAATGAAATGAGTACAACCATAATTTTGACGAATGATCGCGTGAAAAATAGCCTCACGTGGGCCGGCAAAATACATGTGTCCTGGATAGGCGGCCAAAATGACTCTAGCCTTGGGATAATAGGTTTCAATTAAAACCTCATAGGATTTCATGCGCACATCAGCGGGAAAGTCTCCTTCTTTGGTTTCGCCCACCAGCGGATGAATCAAAAGGCCATCAACAGACTCCAACGCTTTTTTGGTGAGCTCTTCATGTCCTCGGTGCATGGGGTTGCGGGTTTGAAAACCAGCGATGGTTTTCCATTTTTTTTGTTGAAAAATACGGCGGGTATCACGAGGAGTTAGGTTATAGGGCGAAAGCCCAATTCGATCAGAATTCATCAATACATCCACACGGCCGCCCACGTACCAGCTGCCCTTGTTAAAAACATCTCTGACGCCTGGATGGTTCACATCATTGGTTTTAAATACGCGGTACACCTCTTTATTTTTGTCTGGCGAAAAAATGGACTCGACATGAATAAAACCCACCACCTCATCATCGTAATATAATGCGGCCATCTGCCCTTCAGAGAGAGAAACTCTGGATTCATCGCTGACCGCCAAACAAATGGGAATAGGCCATAGAACTCCATTGGATAAACGACCACAGGCCACAACACTCTCATAATCCTGTTGATTCAAAAAACCTTCCAAAGGCGACAAAGCTCCAACGGCCAACAGTTCAAGATCTGTATATGTTTTTGAAGACATGGAAATTTTGGGGAGGGAAACCGCTTTTGAGAGTTTCTTTTTTTCTTCATTGGATGGGATATGGCGATGGACCAGAACACCGCCTCCATGGGCGGGTATCGAATCAAACGCATGATGATGAATAGGATCTTGCACAGCGATCACCGAATTCTCCCTTCTTGGTTCAACAGTGAGTTGTCACTGAGGTGGGTCAACGCGAGTTAGGCGGGTTGTCCTACGATTTCCCCAGCCTGCACGGTTTTGGGGCCTGCGGTGGATTCTAACAACAGGTTTCCTTGAGGGTCAACGGATTTCATGGTTCCTTGAATCGTCCGCGATCCCACTTTAATGGCCACATTTTTCCCGATGCCAATCAAACGATCTTCCACAGCCTTTTTGTAAGGTCCAAAACCTGTTCGATCGAAATCGACCCACGCCGTATACAGAGACATCAGCACCGCCTCCAGCAAACGCGTTCGGCCTTGAGATTGTTTGCGAATGGCGAAAATAGAAGTTGCGACTTTGGATATTTCAGAGGGAATGGGATTGTTAACGTTGATTCCCACGCCCAATATCAACCAAGGTTTGCGGAATTTGGTGGTTGTGGTTAAAAGCAACCCAGCCACTTTTTTCCCCTCATACAACACGTCATTTGGCCATTTGATATTGCAATCAAGCGCATTAACTTCTTTAAGTGCCTCGGCCACTTGCAACGCTGCCACAATAGAGAAAGGGGCCACTTGGGCAAGAGGAAGGGATTTAAGGGGCAGGGCCAGAGAAAACCACAATCCCCCGGCAGGAGAAAGCCATGAACGACCTTCACGCCCCATTCCCTTGCTTTGGGTTTCCGCTAGAACCACAATGGCGCCTTCCCCTTCTTTGGGAAGAAATTGAAGAACACGATTTTGAGTTGAATCAACCTTATCGAAGAATTTGGCCACTGTGATCCATGGCAAATCAGTTTTTAAACGCTCAGGTACTTGGTAAAGCTCTGAGATTCCCATTTATAAGACCTCCAGTGAAAAATCCATCGATGGGGCTGAATGCGTAATCGCTCCAACCGAAATTCGATTCACCCCCATCCGAGCGAGTTGTTTTGCTTTTTCGGGGGTGATTCCTCCAGAAACTTCGATCAATGGTTTGGAGGATTTTAACGCCTCTCTAGCCGCATGAATGAATTCAATGGCATCTTTTAATCGATTTAACGGCATGTTGTCCAACAAAATGATATCGGGCCGAACTTTTATGGCCTCCCACACTTCTTCAATGGTTTTCGCTTCAATGGCAACAAAACTCAAACGAGAATGGCGATGTCGCCATTTTGTTTTATTTCCATAAACGGATTGGGTGGAGCGCTGAACGGATCGCAAAATTTGAAGATGGTTATCTTTCACCAAGGCAGCGTCCTTCAATGAAAACCGATGGTTTTTCCCTCCGCCACAAGCCACCGCGTATTTTTCCAAATCTCTCCACAAAGGAGTGGTTTTTCGGGTGTCCAAAATTTGTGCCTTCGTCCCCTTGACTGAATTAACATAGGCTCGAGTCAAAGTGGCGATTCCACTCAAATGACAAAACAAGTTTAAAAATGTTCGCTCTGCACCCAACAAAGCCGCCGCAGAACATTGGATGATGGCGATAACTTCCCGCTCCTTAACCAAGGCGCCTTCTTTCTTTTTGAGGTATACCCTTGCATTTTTATCAAGTAATTTAAAAAGGAGGTTCGCCAGGAAGGTTCCACACACCACTGCCCGAGACTTGGAAAGCAACACGCTTTTTATTTTTTTTGATGAAGCGACAGGAATGGCTTGGGTGGTGATATCGGAAAATGCTTCATCTTCTTCCAAAGCCGTTCTCAATCGATTTGAAAGTTTTTCAAAGTGCATAAACAATTCGAGATTAGCACAATTCTAATAACGTATTGCGAACCATGCGGCCTTCAGGATACATTTCCAAAATGAGTTGTCAGAAAATGCTCCTAAAATTAGTTACACTCGACCGCACATGAAAAAAAAACCGATTAAACGCGGTTTAAAATTTCGGCCCAATAAAAGTTCTCAAGAAAAAATCGACCGGCTCAACAAGTGGCGCCGGCGACTTTCCCTACTTCTCAAATACGCCAAAAAGGCCTCCACCACCACCAACCTTGATGAACTTCTTCAACTGTTAGTGGAGGAATCCAAAGTTGTTTTAAACGCTGAACGCGCCACCGTTTTTTTGGTGGACCGTAAGAAAAATGAACTGTGGTCGAAAGTGGCTTCAGGGACGGAAACCATTCGAATTCCCATCGACAAAGGCATTGCCGGAGCTGTGGCCACTTCAGGCCATATGCTCAACATTAAAGACGTATACAGAGACAATCGTTTTAATCCCGAAATTGATAAAAAAACCGGATACCGAACCAAGTCAACACTGGCAGCCCCCATGTTCAATGCTAAAAATTTGGTGATCGGCGTATTTCAGGTACTCAACAACAAAGAAAAAAAATATTTCGATAAACAAGATGAAGAAATTCTCACCTTGCTATCCGAACAGGCATCGGGACATGTAGAAAATGCCCAGCTCTATCAAGAAGTCAGGAAAGCCACGCAGGAAACCATTATTCGCTTGGCCGCCGCGGTGGAATTTAAAGACCATGACACCCGCGCACATTTGTGGCGAATGAGCCAATATTCGGCCATTGTCGCCCGTGAAATGGGTTTGGATCCCGATTGGACTGAAAATCTCAGACTGGCGGCCCCCATGCATGACATTGGAAAGATCGGGGTACCTGATGCCATTTTGAACAAGCCCGGAAAACTAAATGAAGAGGAATGGCTGGAGATGAAAAAACATCCCGTGCATGGATATGAAATCCTTAAAGACACCGAAAATGAGCTCATGCAAATGTCTGCCACAATTGCGTTGTGTCATCATGAAAAGTGGGATGGTTCGGGTTATCCAAGAGGCCTGAAGGGAGAAGCCATTCCCATGGAAGCCCGTATTGCCACCATCGCGGACGTCTTTGATGCGCTCACCAGCAAACGAATTTACAAACCCTCATTCTCAATTGAAGAAACACTTCAAATTATCGATGCCGATGCGGGTAAACACTTCGACCCCAAGGTGGTTGAAGCCCTGCATAAAGGCATGGAGAAAGTCCTGCCCATCATGAAAGCCTTCGCCCCAAAAAATGAGGACGAAGGACCCGCCTCCCTTCCAACCTGGTAACTCAAAAAAAACCTTGAAAAAATCGCACTATTCGTTATGTTTTATCGAAGACATTTAGTGGACAAACAAAGGAGTTCTGATGGAATATAAGCGATTAATTGAGCTGATGTTGAGGGACGGAATATCCGACATTCTTTTTAAGCCTGGATCCTGCCCGCTGATCCGTGTTAACGGCCAATTGGTCCAAACCAATCTCGAACCTCTCACCGCTGCGCAAACAGAAGAAATATCAAAGAGTTTACTCTCTCCAGAACAACAAAAAGCCTTTTCCGAACGAAATGAATTGGACGTCGCCTGCACTGTCGATGGAGTTAGTCGGTTTCGGGTTAATCTCTACAGACAAAAGGGAACGGTTGCCGTGGCACTTCGAACCATTCCGCTCACTCTTAAATCCTTTGAAGATTTGCATCTTCCCGCGCAAACTCTCAAAAAACTCGTCTCCCAAGGACGAGGACTGATCTTGTTCGCCGGCGTCACCGGCGCAGGCAAAACAACGACGATGAATGCTTTAATCAATTACCTGAACGCGAACTACACCTATAACATCATTACCGTTGAAGATCCTATCGAATATATACACACCGACATCAAATCTTCCGTTTCCCAACGGGAAGTGGGTCATGACACGAGTTCTTTCAAAGCCGCGCTGAAAAATGTTCTTCGTCAAAGCCCTGATGTCATCGCCATTGGCGAAATGAGAGATGTGGAGACCATGGCGGCCGCCATTTCAGCAGCCGAATCAGGTCATCTGGTGATATCAACCATTCACACCATAGATGCGGTTCATGGGGTCAACCGCATTGTCGATGCCTTCCCCCCTCATGAACAAAATTCTATTCGTCAACAGGTGGCAGGCGTGATCACCGGAATTGTGGCCCAAAGACTGGTCCGTTCTACTGACGGCAGTCACCGCTATCCGGCCACAGAAATATTGATAGGAACCACTTTTATAAAAAGACTATTGGCAGAAGGACGAACTGAAGAAATGATTCGACTGCTCTCCCAAGACACTTATTATGGCATGCACACCTTTGATCAGGATTTGGAACATCTCCACGCCCAAAACCTCATCACCACTCAAGAAGCTTTGAACCATGCCACAAATCTTGAAGATCTGGCCCTCAAACTACGAGGGGTCGATCGGGGGGTTTGGAGTGGAAAAGAGGGAAGTGAACCGCCTCCGGCCCCGGCGGCCCCTCCCGCCGATGGTTCCCCCATGATCATTAATCTCCCCCGCGAAGCTCCTCGACCCAAATAACGCATCTAAATTAAGTAATTACCCCTTAACTTCCATTTTTCTTATTTCGTTGATTCGATCACGAAATAGCGCCGCCAACTCAAAATCCAATACCTCGGCCGCAGCCTTCATTTGAACCTCCAATTCTTTGATGGCCCTTCCCAAACTTTTTTTATCAGTGATGGGAATCATGGAACTAGAATAGGCAGTTTTCACGCTCTGTTCTTTGGCTTTTACCTGGAATTCCTCTAAATCCTGAACCGCTTTGACCACCGACCGAGGAGAAATTTTATATTGAATGTTATAGGCCAATTGTTTTTTTCGCCGTCGATCCATTTCATCCAAAGCCCTTCGCATCGAACCTGTGATGCTGTCTGCATAAAGAACCACTTCCCCATTCAAGTTACGAGCCGCCCTGCCACAGACTTGAATAAGCGTTGTTTCCGATCGCAAAAACCCTTCCTTGTCAGCATCCATAACCGCCACCAATGACACCTCCGGCAAATCCAACCCTTCTCGGAGTAAATTAATCCCGACCAACACATCGAACTCGGCTTTTCTAAGTTTCTGAATAATTTCAATACGTTCCAGAGCATCAATATCTGAATGCATATATCGAACGCGTAATCCTTGATCATTCAAATAATCAGTCAAATCCTCAGCCATTTTTTTGGTGAGGGTTGTTATCAAAACACGAAATTTCTTGGCCACATGTTCTTTGATTCGGCGCATTAAGTCAGGAATCTGCCCTTTCGTGGGGTGAATGGTTACCTCAGGATCAACCAATCCTGTTGGCCGAATGACCTGTTCAACCACCTCTCCTTTGCAATGCTCCAATTCATACGGCCCGGGGGTGGCCGACACATAAACGGCCTGAGGCACCATTGATTCAAACTCGTGGAATTTAAGGGGTCGATTGTCCAATGCGCAAGGCAAGCGAAACCCGAAATCAACCAGCGTCTGTTTTCTCGAGCGGTCCCCCTCATACATGCCTCGAATTTGAGGGAGAGTGACATGAGACTCATCGATGACCACAAGAAAATCTTCCGGGAAATAATCCAACAAACAATCGGGCCTCTCCCCAGGAGCGCGTCCCGACAAAGGCCTAGAATAATTTTCTATTCCCGAACAGAATCCCAACTCTCTGAGCATCTCCATGTCATAGCGGGTCCTTTGTTCAAGGCGTTGTGCCTCTAACAATTTCTTTTTGGAATGAAAATAAGCCAACTGTTCCTTGAGTTCTTTTTCTATTTCCTTTAAGGCTTTTTCAATGGTGGGCCGAGTGGTAACGAAGTGTTTAGCGGGATAGATATAGGCGCAATCTTTTTCACAAATCGGACTTCCTGTCAATGCGTGAATTTCCCTGATCCGCTCTACTTCATCACCAAAAAATTCGATCCGGAGGGCCGTGTCCAAATAGGCCGGAAATATTTCAACCGTATCCCCACGCACCCGAAATTTCCCTGGAGTAAATTCCAATTCATTTCTGACATAGTGGATGGCAATGAGTTCGTCCAAAAGTTGTCGACTGGATTTGGACTTCCCTTTCTCGATAATAACCCCCAAGCGTTTGTATTCAGACGGCGAACCCAAACCATATATACAGGAAACGCTGGCCACGATAATGACATCCCGTCTTTCCATCAGGCTCGATGTGGCTTTTAATCTAAGTCGATCAATGTGTTCATTGATACTGGCGTCTTTTTCAATGAAAGTGTCCGAGGTTGGAACATAGGCTTCGGGTTGATAATAATCGTAATAAGAAATGAAGTACTCAACGGCATTTTTTGGAAAGAAGGCCTTAAACTCCGAGTAAAGTTGAGCGGCCAATATTTTATTGGGTGACATCACCAATGTAGGCCGCCCAAGATTGGCGATCACATTGGCCATGGTGAAAGTTTTCCCCGATCCCGTTACCCCGAGAAGCGTGTTATGGCGTTTGCCCTGGCTTAAGGCAGACGTCATTTCCTTGATCGCTGCGACTTGATCACCCGCAGGCTGGAATTGTGATATGACTTCAAAGTTATTCATTCGAATTGACAAACAAACGAATCAGGTTGAAAATATGCGTTGAATCGACGACCGCCCCCCATTAAACTAAGATCAAATAAAAATAAATCATACGAGGACAACATGACATCTAAACCCAAAGTTAAAAAGCCATCCGAAAATACATCCGAAGTTTGGAGCCCCAAAATACAACAAAGCATCAAGCAAATCATTAAGGACATGAGCCCCCCAAAAAAAGATTTTGAAAACGCCGATGTTGTTCAAGAAATAATTGTCACAGCGCTAAAAGGAGTAGAAGCGCAAATTGGAAGAGGCGATCTAAAACTGCTGAGTCGGGCCATCCGAGAGCTTCGCTACGCTTTTAAAATTTTTCAAAACTATCGCCATGTCCGGAAGGTCACCATTTTTGGTTCAGCTCGAACCCCATCAAATGAAATCTCGTATCAGATGACAAAATCTTTCGCCAAGAAACTGATTAATAACGGCTATATGATCATCACCGGTGCCGGCCCGGGAATCATGCAAGCCGGTAATGAGGGAGCCGGCCCCAAGGGAAGTTTCGGGGTCAACATCAAACTCCCGTTCGAACAGCACCCCAATCCATTTATTGCTGACCAACCCACCTACATTGACTGCCGATACTTTTTTACCCGTAAATTGGTCTTCGTTAAAGAGGCCGCTGGTGCCGCGTTTTTTCCTGGCGGCTTTGGAACTCTCGATGAAGCCTTTGAAATATTAACACTGGTTCAAACCGGGAAATGCGAACCGATCCCCATCGTTCTCATTGATGCTCCCGGCAAACATTTCTGGAAAGACCTCAACGGATTTATCACAAAGCAGATGCTCAAAGAAAAGAAAATATCACCTGAGGATCAACATCTCTACAAAATCACAGATTCAGTGGAGGAGGCGGCGTCTGAAATTTTCCGTTTCTATTCTAACTATCACTCCATGCGGTATGTGAAAGATAAACTTGTTTTGCGCCTGAAACGACCCATCGACAAATCCCAATTGCGCACACTCAACAGCCAATTCAAAGATATTTTGACTGAGGGCTCATTTGAAAAAAGCGATCCTCTTTCTGAGGAGTCCAATCAGCCCGACTTAAATGAGCTGCCTCGACTTGTTTTTTCATTTAATCGCATGAACAATGGCCGCCTAAGACAATTAATTGACTTCATGAATATGAGCCAGTGAAACCCGCATCCTTCAGAAACACCATTTTCTCGATTCTATTGGGAACACTAACACCCAACCTTCTTCATGCGGACTCTCCTCTCTTGGGGCGAATTATTGCCATCGACCCAGGCCATGGGACACTTGATTTCCAAGGGCATATCATCAACTCAGGAAAATCGACCTCGAACAGCCGATTTTCTGAGCATTACATCACTTATCAAATCGCTCAAAAATTAGGGAAATTGATTGAAAATGCGGGAGGACAGGTCGTTTATACGCGAAACGCACAAGACTATTGGCGGTTTGGATCAAGCACAACTGAAGACAACAAATCCCGCGCGCTTTTGGCCAATGTGCTTAAAGCAGATGCCTACATTTCCATTCATTGCGATTGGAACCCGAAGCGAAAAATGAGAGGCGTCACCACATATTACAAGACGGAACAATCGCGGAAACTTGCAGAAAATGTTCAAAAAAAACTAGTTGGAAACTTAAAAGCGTTTAATCGAAAAACAAAAAAGGACAGTTATACTGTGTTGGATGTGGCCACCATGCCGGCCATCCTGGTGGAATCAGGATTTCTCAGCAATCCCTCCGAAGCGAAAAAGTTAATCACAGCCAATTATCAAAAGAAAGTAGCCGAAGCCATTCATCAGGGGTTAAGCAACACTTTCGCGAACGAGGTCGGCTATCATTGACGCTGACTTGGCGGGGTTAATCTCCATCTGAGGGTTTTTCCCCCACCAAGATTGCCATTGAGCAGGAAACTCCATCAGATTCTTCAAAATTCCAACGAATTCACCTCCCGCAAGATTTTTTTGTTCATAAATCACCGCCAATCCTTGATCGGCCAAATAGCGAGCATTGGCCGTTTGATGTCCTCCTGTCGCCAATGGATATGGAATAAAAAGGGCTGGTTTTTTGACCACCATTATTTCAGACACGGTGGAAGCTCCAGCCCGCGCGATCACAAAATCACTCGCCGCATAGGCTGAAGGCATATCATGACAATAAGAATCAACATAGGCATGGAAACCATTGCTTTTATAATGAGACTGCGCCCAAGCCACATCCGAGGGACCCGTGATATGAATGAATTGAAATTGATCTACAAATGAAGTTAATTTTTCCAGCGACTCGATTACCAATTGATTGACTCGGTGAGCGCCCAAACTCCCACCGAACACGAGAAAAGTTAGATTCCCAGGAACCAACCCCCAACGTTTGCGAGCGTCAGATGGATTTGGCAAAGACAAAAACTCTTTTCGAATCGGGTTACCGGTTACAACCGCTTTTTTCCCAAACACATCTTTACTAGATGGAAAACTTACCGCGACTTTCGCAGCCAACCAACTCAAACATCGATTGGCCAATCCAGGAATCGCATTTTGTTCATGTAGAAAGACAGGGATTTTTAAACATCTCGCCGCCAGCGCTGGGGGAACGGACAGATACCCCCCCATCACCAACAAACGGTTCGGTTTTATTTTAATGAGCAAGCGAAGAGACTCGAAAAATCCAAAAATCAATTTAAGCACCACCAAAATATTGGCGGGATGAAGACTCCTTTTAAATCCACCAGCGGATATAGCGAAATAGGGAATATTTTCTCGATCAAGAAGAGGACGAACATAATCTCCCTTCTTAATAATAAAGAACACAGAATCTTGTCGAAGCAACAATTCTCGCGCCACCGCCAATCCCGGATAAAAATGCCCTCCAGTCCCTCCGGCAGCGATCAGAATTTTCATGAACGCCTCTTCTCAATCGGAAATGACGCTTGACGAGAAACATTGGCCAAAAGTCCCACCGAAAAAAGCATGATGACCAACGAAGACCCTCCAAATGAAATAAAAGGTAGCGGCATCCCTTTGGTCGGCAACAGTCCAGAGGCCACGCCCATATTAATAATGGCTTGATATCCAATGGTTAATCCGATTCCGGCCGCCACCATTCGAGAGAAAACATCGGGCGCCTGCTTCGCAATTTTTAGACTTCTCATACACAGAAACAAAAAGAGACCCGCACAAAGCATCGTCCCCAAAAGCCCCAACTCTTCGCCCAAAACAGAAAAGATAAAATCCGTGTGACATTCAGGAAGATTTGAAATTTTCAAGCGTGAATTCCCCAGCCCCTTGCCAAAGAATCCCCCTGATCCCATGGCTGTCAATGACTGTATCAATTGATAGCCTTTTCCTTTGGCGTCTTCCCATGGGTTTAAATAGGCGAAAAACCTTTCCAATCGGTATTGAACTTTAAGAATTCCGATAACCAACACAGGCAGAGAGGCTAAACCCAAGACAAAAAAATGACTCCATCTAGCACCGCCCAACATGAGCAAAGAGAACAAAACGCCCATCATAAGAACGGGAGTCCCCAAGTCGGGTTCCACGAGTATCAACCCCACCATAACGCTTACCATCAACAATAAAGGCATCACTCCACGCTTAAAATCTTTTAACCGGCTTTGTCGTCGGTCCATATAATCCGCCACCAATAAAACCATCACGAGTTTCGCCGCTTCCGAAGGTTGAAAGTTCATTCCTGGCAAATGAATCCATCGCCGCGCCCCTGATATTTTGGGGCCAATGATAAGGACCAACACCAACAAACACACAGTAACCAGATAAATGGGTTTGACCTTGGACTGAAGAAAGGAAAGATGAACATTGGCAGCTAATAAAAAAGCCACCGCTCCCACCAAAGACCAGAGCAATTGTTTTTTTATGAAATAGAACTGATCCCCATATCGGTTTTCAGCGAACAAAGCACTTGAGGAATAAATCATAACCCATCCAAACACCAACAAACCAAAAACTGACAAGACAAGTCCTTTGTCGGGATAGGGGCTTCGCATCAAAGCCTCAATCGAAAATAATTTGGTCAATTTTTTCTTTTCTTTTCTTGAATTCGAGACAAATTGAACTTTCACCGCAGTTGCCTCACACAACGAATAAAAACATCACCGCGGTGCTCATAATTCCGGAACTGATCAAACGAGGCACAGGCAGGGGACAAAAGAACCACCATTCCTTTTAACGCGAGACCCTGGCTTAATCGAACCGCGCTGTTAATATTTCCGGAAGAATACAAGGGAACCACCCTTCTTAATTCTTTTTCTATCAAGGGAGCGGCCTCGCCGATCGTGATGATGGCACGCACATTTTTTTTAATAAGGGGAATGAGAGGGCGATAGGAAGACCCTTTGTGTTCCCCCCCCAAAATCAAAACAATTTTTTCTTTAAATGAATTTAACGCCACCTTGGTTGAGTCAACGTTGGTGGCCTTAGAGTCATTAAAATACCGCACCCCTTTTAATTCCCGAACAAATTCAATTCGGTGTGGAACCCCTCTAAACGAAGACAAACCGGATTGAATAATTGAGTCAGAAATTCCCAGCGCGCGGCAAGCCCCCACGGCGGCCATGGCATTTTCTAAGTTGTGACGACCCGGCAATTTGAGGTTCTTGGCCAGCCTTCGATCACTGGGATTGGGGAAGAATCTTTTCTGTGCGCGAATTGATTTCGCCAATTCCCGACACCATCGGTCCGATTTATTTAAAACGGCGACATCGGGCCCTCGCATCAATTGGAACAATTTTCCCTTTGCCGCAGCATAACGTGACATGGTTCCGTGCCGTTTGAGATGATCGGGAGTAAGATTTAAAAAAACTGCGATATTGGGATGAAACGTACGATGTCCTTCCAATTGATAACTTGAAACTTCAAGCACAAGGTAGGTCGATGGGGTAATTTTGTTTACTAAAGCGCTCAACGGGGTTCCGATATTCCCTCCCACCACAGTCGGAAACCCAGCTTGTCTGAGAATATGTCCGATCAAAGCGGTGGTGGTGGTCTTCCCATTGGTGCCTGTGACAGCTATGGTGATCTTGGGACAAGACAATCGCCATCCCAATTCAAGTTCAGGCCATACTGAAATTCCTCTTTTTCTGGCGCGATTGAGCTCCGAGTGATTCCATGGAACTCCAGGGCTTACCACGATTAAATCTAAGCGGGAATTGAAAAATTTTCGGACCCCCGCCTTGAACTTAAAAAAACGGCCAAGGTTTTTGGGAACGGGTTTTATCTGCGCCAGTGGTTTTTCATCAACCAAAGTGACTTTGGCGCCATGCCGGAGGAGAAGTTGAGCCGCCGCGATACCAGATTTGGCGGCGCCCACAACGACCACTTGTTGTTTTTTCATCGCAACTTTAGAGAGGTCATGGCAATGAGGGCCAACACGACAGCGACAATCCAAAATCGCAAAGTGACTTTGGTTTCCGGCCAACCCAACATTTCAAAGTGATGATGAAGCGGCGACATTTTAAAAATGCGCCGCTTAAAAATTTTTATTGAACCGATTTGAAGTAACACTGACGCCGCCTCCGCAACAAAAATGCCCCCAACAATGATCAACAACAATTCTTGTTTTATCGCCAACGCCACGAGTCCAATGGTTCCACCTAAAAAAAGGGATCCAGTGTCTCCCATAAAAATTGCCGCTGGATATCCATTAAACCACAAAAAACCCAAACACGCCCCCGCCATGGCGGCCAGGTAAATACTGAGTTCTCCAGCGCCCGCCACTGGAATCAATCTCAAATAAGAGGAGAGTTTCGCATGTCCCGCCAAGTAGGCAAAAATTCCATAAGCCAACGCGCTGATGAGAAGTGTTCCGCAAGCCAAACCATCCAACCCATCCGTTAAATTAACCGCATTCGAAGCTCCAACCACCACGACGATACCGAACAAAATAATGAATGATTCAAGGTTTACAAAAACATATTTTAAATAGGGAACCTGGACAACCGTCGAGTATTTATCATGCGATGGATATAAATAGAAATAACCCGTGATCACCACCGCCCATAGCATTTGAAAAAAAATCTTCCCGGTTTGGGAAAGCCCTTTGGAAGGATGTTTGAGAATCATTTTTTTATAGTCATCCAAAAAACCCAACGCCCCCAAATAGACCGCGGACAAGAGAGTTATCACAATAAATCGATTGTTGAGACGAGCCCATAACAGTGTTGAGATGACCAACGCCATCAGAATTAAAAGGCCCCCCATGGTGGGTGTGCCGGCTTTTTTTAAATGGGTTTGAGGACCATACTCTCGAATGGTTTGGGTGACCTCCCAGCGTTTCACCAAATCAATAAATTTTTGGCCAAACACGAGCATGATGAGCAGAGAGGTAAGAAAGGCTCCTCCCGAACGAAAGGTAATATATTGGAATACATTCACAGGGAACCATATTTCCCTGAATTGAGCCAAAGCGTATAACATCAAACCACCTTCACTTGCGTCTGAACTTGCTTAATTTCCAATCCATCCAGAATGTTTTCCAGTTTTATTCCGCGAGAAGCCTTCAATAAAACGACATGTTCAGGGGTCAAATATTTCTTTAGGGCCGGAACCACTTCTTGAGTTGTCGAAAAGGTTGAGAATTTCTGTTTAGGCGCGGCCGATGAAATGGCTCCCTCCAATATGAATTGCGCTTCTTGTCCAACCAATATCACATGGTCCATGGAAAAATGCGCCAATTCCGATCCCAGGTGAAAATGATATTTTTCGGAATCTGATCCCAACTCCAACATGGGTCCCAAAACCAAAATGCGTTTTTTCTTTGGATAAGACTCGACCAGCGAACGTATGGCCACCAACATGGAAGACGGGTTGGCATTATAGGCATCGTTGATAAACACCGCGCCGGAAGGGTGTTTCATGACTTGCATTCTCATTTGGGGTGGTTCGAATCTCTCCAGCCCCTGCACGATGGACTCCAAGGAACAACCCAACGTCCAGCCTGCCGCTGCCGCGGCCAACGCGTTCATTACATTGTGCCGCCCAGGAATCGGCAAAGTGACGGGGGCGCTTTGCGAACCGATGTGCAACATAAATCGAACTTTTTCACCAGCTTCAACAGAAGAAGATCGAACAGGACAAGATGAAGCGTCTCCAAAAAAAACCAATTTTTTTCTGAACCGACGAACCAATGGTTCAAGGTGAGGATTCCCCCAAGGAACGATAGCGCATCCATCACTGGGAAGAGAATCCATTAATTCCCATTTCGTTTCAGCGATACGTTCAACGGATCCAAAAGTTTCCAAATGAGAAGGTCCAATGGTCGTGATGATTCCAAGGGAAGGATGGGCCACTTCGGCCAATGTGGCGATATTGCCGGGAGCCGAGGCACCCATCTCTAAAACCATCCATTTGTGATCGGGAGATAATTTTGAAAGAACAAGCGGCAATCCAATTTGACTGTTGTAATTACCGGGGGTTGATAATCCCGGGCCCAAAGACGCCAATATGCTGGAAGTCATTTGTTTCGTGGTTGTTTTCCCATTCGAACCCGTTATCCCCACCACGGGTCCTTTGAATTCATTGCGAAACGACCGCCCCAAATGTCGGAGAGATTCAAAGGTGTCATTCACTCGAATAATGGCGGCCTCCAAGGGCAGATCACTTTTAAACCAATCCAAATGAGAAACCACCAGACCAGCGGCCCCCTGTAGGCTGGCCGACACAGCGAAATGATGACCATCGGCATGTTCGCCTTTAAACGCAAAAAACAAACATCCAGGGACAATATGCCTTGAGTCAATCGACACATCAGTTACCATGGTTTTTGGATTTCCCAAAATCAATTGACCTTGAAGAAGAGTTGTGATTTCTTTAATGGACTTGTTCATGACCTCAATAACTTCCGCGCCATTTCTAAATCAGAAAAATGAACCTTTTTATTTCCAAAAATTTGGTAGGTCTCATGCCCTTTTCCGGCGATCAATACCGCGTCTCCCGGCTTAGCCTTCGACAGAGCCATACGAATAGCCTCTTCCCGGTCCAAAATAATGTGGTAATTTTTCTTCCCTGTTTTTTCTATTCCAGCTTCAATATCTTTAACGATGTCGGCGGGATCCTCAAACCGAGGATTGTCTGAGGTGACAAAGACTTCATCAGCCAATTGGACGGCCACATCTCCCATTTTCGGACGTTTGGTTTTATCTCGATTTCCCCCCGCACCAAACACACACAAAAGTCTCTTGGGGCCCGTGTTCCGCAATGTTGTTAAGACTTGAGCCAACGCATCATGGGTATGCGCATAATCCACCACCACCACAAACTCCTGTCCCGATTCAACCCGCTCCAACCGACCGGGAACGGTTATTTTCCTATTGAGGCCCGACACGATATCTTCTTCGGCCAATCCATGCTCTAAAAGGGCGCCTGCGGCCGCCAAACAATTTGACACATTGTGCATCCCCAACAAATTGTTCGAAATATCGAAGACCTTTCCCGAAGGGGACTGTAGTTTAAATCGATTCCCCGATAAATCACAGGTGACTTCACTTGCCCTTAAACGCGCTTGATTGTTCTGTCCAAAAGACAATGCTCCCTTTATTTCCTCGGCCAACCGAACCCCAAATTCATCATCGATATTAATAACAGCTTTGGGGGCATCGGGACGAATGAATAATTTTCTTTTTGCCTGAAAGTAATTCTCCATGGATCCATGAAAATCCAAATGATCTTGTGTGAGATTGGTAAAAACTCCCACAGAAAAACGGACATCATCAACTCTATTGAGTTCAAGCGCATGAGAAGATACCTCCATTACGACGGCTTCTGCTTTTCTTTCAAGAGCAAGCGATAAAAAGGATTGAATATCCAATGACATCGGAGTGGTGTTCGGAGCAGGACGAATGTCCTTTCCTAGACGATAGTTCACTGTCCCCAAAACCCCGCAAGATTTTCCCATAGACTTTAAAATCTCTTCAATTAAATATGTAACGGTGGTTTTTCCATTGGTACCGGTAATTCCAATGACAGGAATTTTCATTGAAGGCTGTTCAAAAAATTGATTCGCTATTTTTGATAACGCCACCAAAACCGATTCCACTTGTATGACCGGCAAACGACATGGGGTTTGTCTTTCCACCACAGCGGCGCAAGCGCCTTGATTGGAGACTTCATTCATAAAATTATGCCCATCTGAATTCGCTCCTTGAATGGCAAAAAAAAGATGTCCGTTTTTAACCAAACGCGAATCATAGGCCAATCCAGAAACCTCAACATCCGGGGCAATCTCGTGAACAATTCCACTTTTCTTTAATAAGTCATTTAACATCATAGGGTGGCCCCTTGATTTTGATTCACCATCGCCACAGCCTTCGTCCCTAATTTTTCGGCGATACGCCGAAAAATGGGAGCGGCATCCAACCCTCCCCAACTTCGACCGGCAGGCTCGTCCAAAATAACCACTATGGTGTATTTGGGATTAAAGGCCGGAAAAAAACCACAAAATGAAACCAATGTTAAGGTGGGATGATAACGTCGAAGAACACTGTCCCACTTTTGGGCAGTCCCAGTTTTCCCGGCAACTTGTGTGTGCGGATCCCATTGAATTTTTGCATTAATCCCAGTTCCACGCTCAACCACGTGAACCAATACCTCTGTCATTTTTTTTGCTGTTTCAACAGAAACGACTCGGCGAACTTCCGCGGATCTTGAAGTCCACAGCGATGTGCCCTTATCATCAACAATTCGTTTCACGAGTTTCGGCTCCATAAGAACTCCGCCATTTGCGAGGGCAGAATAAGCTCCCACCAACTGCAGAGGTGAAACACTCAATTCTTGACCAAAAGAAACCACATACTTGGAGACGCCACTCCACTTATTGAGAGTCCGAAGGGCTCCCTTCGCTTCGCCCACCAAACCCGATCCCGGTTGAACACCAAATCCAAAAAGCCTGGCGTATTGGTACAATTTCGCATTCCCCAACCGATCGGCAATCTTGCCAGTTCCAATATTGGAAGAGTGAACAAAAATATCTTCAAAGGTCATACGCTTGAGTGGTTCATGATCGTGTATGGTGATGCCAGGAATCTTCCAGGCACCGTTTTCCCCATCAAATACTTCCTTCCCTGAAAACAATTTTTCTTCAATGGCAGCCGCACCCGTGACGATTTTAAAAGTGGATCCAGGTTCAAAGGTATCCACCAAACATGGAACGCGCAATTCACCCGGCATAGAAGGATTATCAGGATCCAAAGACACGGGTGGCCATGAAGCCATCGCCAATATTTCCCCACTTATGGGATCTTGAATGACAACCATTCCTTTTTTTGATTTGGTCTTTTTTACACCCCACTCCAACTCACTCTCTGCGATTTTCTGAATAGTCGCATCCAAAGTGAGTTGAACGTTCCCTCCTGGTTTTTCTTCATTTTCGGTTTGATCAGATAAAACATTTTCAAACGCGCTCTCAATCCCAGACAATCCTTTTCCTTCATAACCAACAAATCCCAACAAATGACTCCCCAAAACCCCCAAAGGGTAATGGCGTCTTTTTTCTTGTTTGAATCCAACTCCTGGTAAATCCAGCTCCTTGATTTTCTCCACAAGTGGGGATGGAACCCCTCTTTTCACCCAAAGAAAAGAACCTTTTGATTTATTCAACCGTTTTTCCAACTGGGACTCATTGACTCCAAGTGCGAGCGCCAACTTTTTAACGGTTCGAGCTTTATCTTTGATCAAAGAGGGATCTACAAAACAGGATGACACTTGAACTGTTTCAGCCAAAGTTAGGCCATTGCGGTCCTCTATTCGATGACGGACCTCTTTGGATGAAGATTTAACAGGACACTGCCGATCGGCACGTTCTTCAAGCTCAGAGCGCAACACACCTTGCACATAAACCAATCGAAACCCCAATGATGAAAATGCCAATAAAACAAAAAATCGCACCAGTAAAAACCGGGCCTTCATCGGAGTTACGTGAGCTGGCGTTTTATTATTTGATCGCAATGACATTCTCCCCATTGGGAGGAACCCATGGCCCGTTTTTTTTCGCCCAAGCATCAATTACCGTCAATGATGTCAAATTGGCGTAACGGTCCTTTAATAAATTAAGCTCTGATTTTTTCTGAAATACTTTAGATTCAACCCGTTGCAGTTTTCCCAAATTCCTTTCGGCTTGAATGGGCCACCACACCCTTACAAAAAGAAGCCCCCCCACCAATCCAAAAACAATGGCCATTCGCCGCAAGGGTTCAAAAGTAATGACGGATTTTCTCTCTCGCATATCAAGCAACTCTTTCTAAAACTCGAAGTTTGGCGCTTCTTGCTCGCGGGTTTTCTCGTTGTTCTTCAAAAGATGGAACCACCGGTTTTTTGGTAAGAACCACAAATCGGTTTCCATTCAACGAGGGTTCTCGTGAAAGAACTCTAAACTTTTCTTTCACTTTTCTATCTTCAAGTGAATGAAAAGAAATAATGACCAATCTCCCCCCAATCTTCAATGCGTCGGGAGATTGAGAGAGGAGATCTTCAAGCGCTCCCAGTTCATCATTCACCATAGAACGAAGGGCCAAAAAAACACGCGTGGCCGGATGACTTTTTCCCCCTCGGGTGCAATATCTTGAACAAAGTGTCGCCAATTCACGGGTGGTGTTGAGTCTTCCTTGAGACACTTCAAAAAGGATCGAGCGCGCCAATCGATGGGCATTTCTCTCTTCCCCGAACTCTTTTAGTAGAGAGACCAGTTTCTCTTCTTTTATGGTTGAAAGAAACTCATAGGCGGATTTCCCATGGGAAGGGTCAAGGCGCATATCCAAGGGGCCTTCGCTTTGAAAACTAAATCCCCGCTCAGCACTCTCCAACTGTGGACTGGCCACACCCAAATCAAATAACAACCCATCAACACCGTCCCACCCTTCTTGGACAAGAGCTTTGTTTAATTCTCGAAAATTGATCTGCTTTGTACGAATCAATTTTCCGAAAGGTTGCAAAAGGCGTTCTGCCTTTGCCAAATTTTTAGAATCCACATCCAAACCGAGTAATCGACCATGTTCCCCCAACCTTTGCGCGATCGCTTCGGCATGCCCGCCCAACCCCAGGGTTCCATCCACATACAAACCATTGGGTTTAACGTTAAGCCATTCAATCGCTTCTTTTAATAAAACGCTTTTGTGTGCCTCGACCAATTAAATTTCCAAATGTTTGCCCATTTTCTGGAATGTTCCTGTGGCCTTTCGACTGTAAGCGCCCCATCGAGAGGAAGACCACAATTCAATCCGTTCTCCAACCCCAAGGATTGACACCTCTTTTTTCAAATCGGCATATTCCATTAAGGACTTCGGGATCACCAATCTCCCCATGTCATCCAATGCCACTTCTTGAGCTCCAGCCAACAACAACCGTTTAAAAGCACGGCCATCTTGTTGATTTTTCACAGGCAAATTCTCCAAGCGCTTCAACAATGGCCCATGAAAAGTTTCTGCGTCATATATATAAAGGCACATTTCGAGCCCCCGAGTGACCACAAAATTTCCTCCCTTGGTCAACTCACCTTCTCTGAGTTTTGCGGGGAGAAACAATCGTCCCTTTGCGTCAATGGCATATTCGTACGTCCCTAAAAACAATCCATCCTCCCAGGTTATCCCCAGTTTCCACCAGGTTATCCACAATTAACCACTTTTAACCATTATTACCCACGCAGTTTAATACCAGAATGGATCAGTGTCAAATAAAAATGAGCCGGAAAAAAAGTGTCTCTTTAGACGCCTGAGTTACCGACGGAGTGTCATCCCGAACGGAGTGAGGGATCTCTAGATTCCTTGTCTAGAGGAAAAAACGAAGGAAGGAAACTTAAACGGATGCGGCGGGAGGAACAGCAGGGGAAGCGGAAGCAACAGGATCTTCGGGCAAGACGTACAAAATACGGGAACAGGAATCGCACAACACCATTGATTTGGCTTTGCGAATCTCGTTGGCTTTGGACTGGGTCAGTCCCATGTTACAGCCACTACAGGAACTATTCACCATGGGCACAATAGCCAAACTGCCTCTTTTTTCACGGATGGCTTCATATTGACCCAAAAGTGTGGGAGGAACGGTGGTGGCATATTGAGATCGCTCCTCTTTTTTCTTTTTAACTTCTGAGGATAGATTCTCTTTTTGAGATTCCAACGATTGAATCTCGGATCGAATAGTGGCCTCATCCGATTTAAATTTTTTCTCCAACTCTTTATATTTTTTGTCGTCGATTTCCACAGCCTCCATAAGGGAAAGAATTTCGTCTTCGATTTTAACGACCTTCTGTTTCGCTGCTTGAATTTCACCCAACATGGCTTTATAGGCATCGTTACTCTTCAGAGAATTAAGCTCAGAGTTGTGTTTTTGAATCAATTTTTCTTGGGCCTCAGCATCGGCCTCCAACTGCTTCTTTTTAAGCTGATGATGAGAGAGGGCCTCTTTTGTGAACTTTAGATCGGCTTTAAGTTTCTCAATTTGTTTGTTTTTATTTTGAATGAGCGGAAGGAGTTCGTCACTTTTTTGCTGGAGATCATCAATGGCTCCATCAAATTTCTGAAGTTCGATGAGAAATGAAAGTTCACCTTGCATGTTTCGGAGTGTAGCATAGAGCTCATGGCTCAACAACTTTAACTACAGCAATAGCCAAAAAAGTGGGGGCGAGCTTCCACCTATTTAACGGTGGAGGATCCTCTGGTGGAAAAAGATGCCTATCTCTGACTTGATATTGTGAGTGGAGTTGAAGATTTAAAAATGGGCAGTATAGGGATTGAACCTATGACCTCTCGCGTGTGAGGCGAGCGCTCTCCCGCTGAGCTAACTGCCCGTCTTCGTCAAACCACGGCTTCACCGGGGGAATGCCCGGCTTTTACGAAGACGTCATGGCGTATTGTTTTTCTACAAAACCATACTGTCATAAATATATGGGCCCAGGTGGACTTGAACCACCGACCATTCCGTTATGAGCGGAGTGCTCTAACCAACTGAGCTATGGGCCCTAAAAGAAATTCTGGCCCACAGATTAAAACATTTTAGTTGGGTCAGTTCTCCAAATACTCTTTCAACACTCGACTGCGAGATGGATGGCGCAATTTCCGAATGGCTTTGGCTTCAATTTGACGAACGCGTTCACGTGTCACATTAAAAATTCGTCCCAATTCTTCCAATGTTCGGGGGTAACCCGTCCCGATACCAAAACGAAGACGTATGATTTGCGCCTCCCGTTCGCTTAAAGACGATAGAGCCTTCTCGACCTCCCGATGGCGCAAAAAGTCTTGGGCGCCTTCAGAGGGCTCAGAACTCCCCTCATCCTCGATAAACTCTTCAAGATAAGAATCCTCATCTTCTCCAACGGGAGTGGCCAACGAAACAGGATCCTGCATAATCCTAAGAATTCCCCGAACCTTGTCAATGGAGAGGCGCAGAGCCTTGGAATATTCATCCAATGTTGGATCACGACCCAATTCCTGACGTGATTTGCGGGCCACCTTCGTCAATTTCGAAATAATTTCCTTCATGTGAACGGGTATTCGAATCGTGCGGGCCTGATCGGCAATGGCACGATTGATGGATTGACGAATCCACCAAGTGGCGTAAGTTGAAAACTTAAATCCGCGTCTCCATTCAAACTTTTCCACAGCTTTGATAAGCCCCAAACCACCCTCTTGAATGAGATCCGGAAGTTCAAGGTTCGACGCTCCCACATGTTTCTTGGCAATCGAAACCACCAACCGCAGATTGGCGCGAATGAGCTTTAACTTATCCTTGAGAATGGCCTCCTCAAGATTTCGGATCTTTATATCAAGATCAATGATATTGTCTCTTGAGACAGGAAGGACTTGGAGAATTCGGATTCGGCGACTCTCAACGGCCTTAATGTTCTCCATGGTGGATTCTATGGCCGTTAACGTATAACCGGTCAATTTCTTGAACGCGGCCGGTGTTACCTTCTTGGCCAAAACCTTATCATAGACACTGGTCAGCTCCGCGCATGGCATATTCAGTCGTTTTTCATAACGGACCAATTCTTCCTCACATTCCCGAATTTTGAGGGCAATGGTTTTAATCTTATTGGTCAAACGCTTAATCTTGTCCTGATTGAGATTGAGACCAATAATCTCATTAACAATATGCTTGCTCTCCTGATCCAATTGAAGTTGAAGTTTGGCTTTCGTTTTAAGCGGCAAGTTCGGTGTTTGAATTTTCTCCGTCAGAGAGTTGATAACCTTCTCACTCTTCTGGATTGATTGCGCCACCTGTTTTACTTTCACCTTCATTCGACTCAGTTCAGCGGTTGTCTTTCGACCACGCGGCATGAGTTCTTTCGGGGTCATTTCGTCTTGTTCGAGAAGGGTTTGCCAATTGCTAATTTCGCGAAGGGTAATAGGAGACTGGAGAACCAAAAGTCGCAATTCTTTTTCATGCTCTTTAATATTTCGAGACAAAGTAACTTCCTGCTCGCGCGTTAAAAGCGGAACGCGTCCCATTTCAGACAAATACATTCGGATGGAATTTTGAGTATCCAACTCAATCTCAGGTTGAGGTGTTCCCTCAGGAACGATGGGCTTGGCCCGCCCGGTATCCTCACCTTCAAGAACTTGAATTCCCATTTCTTCCAATTGACCAAAGAAATTATCCAAATCTTCTGGCGTCGTATTCTCCGGCAGACGGCGCATAATTTCTTCATACGTGATGTAACCGGCTTCTTTTCCTTGACTGATGAGTCCCTTCATCAACACATCATTATCGATGATGGACTTGTTATGTTGTTGGATCATTTTGTCACCATTCCCTTGATTTCGCTGAGCGAACCTTTTAAACGTCGTAACAATTCTTTGTACTCAATCTGCAAATCTGTATCCGTTGGCCCTTCGGCCATTTTTCGACTTAACTCCATAAAACGACTTCGGTCTTTTTTAAGCTTGATACTTCTGACCAACTGATCACGATGTTCCGCGGGATCCGAAAACTCCCGGTCTTCCATGGTCAAACGAATCAGCCAATCTCGTTCAGATTCATCTGACTCATCGGACAATGCCGGAACCGAGAGGACACCGGTCCGTGTGAACTGATCTTGTATCCGAACAAATATCTTTCGATGACGCTCCTCAGTGAAATCCGAGGGCTGAACATCCAAATCTCTTCCCATCGATGGATTTAAAAGAATTAATTGAATCAACTCTTCCTCAACAGAGGGAAGGGTTCGTTGAGGAGATCTCAACGTCCCTCCTGGTGAGAGATTTTCTCCCTTCCCCATTTTCTTCTTCTTGGCTTGTTCTTCCAATGAATCAAGCCGCAGCCCCAATCCCGCGGCCAGACGCCCCATCCATTCGGCTTTAAGAATCTCATTGGGGCATTGCGCAATAAGAGCCAAAATTTGTGTCGCCACTTCAGATTTTTTCTGCAGCGGCATCCCAGGAGATGCCTGAGAAATCCTTAATAAAAAACTTAAATAATCTGGCGCAGTTCCCACCAATTCTTCAAAAACAGCCTTCCCTTTTTCCCCAATGAACTCATCGGGATCGAGTGTTTCATTCGTCATCACTACCCGTGGGAAAAAATCCTCTTGAATCATGGGCTCCAAACTGCGAATCGCCGCCTTTTCCCCCGCTTCATCTGGATCAAAAAAAGCTGTTATTTCATTGGCATAACGTTTAAGGACCTTGGCATGATCTCGAGTAAAAGCTGTACCCAACGTGGCCACCGCGTTTCGAACCCCTCCCTGCACCACACCAATCACATCCATGTAACCTTCCATTACCAATACTTTGCGCGAGGACAAAATGGATGGTTTGGCTTGAACCAACCCATACAGCGACTTCCCTTTGGAGAAGACAGGTGTTTCTGGAGAATTCAGATATTTGGGACCTGAATCATCCTCCCTCATCTCATCTCCCAATAAAGGTTTTTTAAGTTGGGGAAGGACTCGACCGCCAAAACCTATAACATGCCCGAACCCATCAAAAATGGGAAAGATCAACCGACCAAACATCGGGTCGTAAAACCGACCGGCGCTGGAACGACTGACCAACCCCGCCTGCTGACACAACTCTATTGAAAAACCTTTTTTAACAAGGGCCTCAAAAACACTGCTTCCTGTTGAGGCGGCATAACCCAAATGAAAAAACTGCCGAGTCTGCTCCGTTATCCCGCGTTGATCGAGATAACCTCGCGCCACTCCTCCCAGACGGTCATCCCACAATTGGTCTTCGTAAATCTTTGAGGCAGCCTCAAGAACCCGAAACAACTTTTCTCTCAAACCTTCGGGTTCTCTCTTCTCAACGGAACGTTGGGTTTCAATTCGAAGCCCGGCGCGATCGGCCAAGAATTGAACAGCCTCGGTGAAACTGAGCTGTTCATGCTTTGAAACAAAAGCAATCACATCCCCAGACTCACCGCACCCAAAACACTTAAACAACCCCTTTTCAGCATGCACATGAAAAGAGGGCGTTCTTTCGCTGTGAAACGGGCAAAGTCCCTTCACCGACCTTCCCGATGATTTAAGAGAAGGCACGTACTCCCGAATGGTCTCAACGATATCAACAGCGGACCGAACTTGTTCAATTTGTTCTCGGCTGAACATTCTTATCCCTATCTCATTGTAGAACCCGCTCCAACCTTGGAGGTTCGGGAACCGATTATCGTCGTTTCTGTCGCATCATTCGGCGCTTCAGCTTCCGCCGAGCTTCTGCCGCTTTCCGTTTTTTTCGGATCGCGGGAGATTCAAAATATTCTCTCCGTTTGATTTCCTGCATAATTCCATTGCGCTCACACTCGCGTTTAAATCGACGCAGCGCTTCTTCAATGGACTCATTTTCACGTAACTTAACTAAAACCACAGTAAAACATCACCTTCCTTTTGTGTTACCCAGGAGGCCAATTGAAAACTCGCCCCCCGAGCAAATGGTAATGCAAATGTTGAACACTTTGTCCGGCGTCTTCCCCGTTATTGGTGACAAAACGGTATCCTGATTCTTCAACCTTCTCATTTTTCGCCACCCATTGAGCAACGCGATGAATTTCGCCAACGAGACCGAAGTCAGCCTCGCTGATCGTGGAGAGTCGCTCAATATGTTTTTTGGGAATGATGAGAATGTGGACAGGGGCTTTGGGACTCACGTCCCTAAAAGCCATCACTTGCTGGTTGGTATAGACCACATCAGCCTTGATTTGACCGGCGGCGATTTTACAAAAAATACAACCGTTCATACCCTCACCATCCCTATTTCTTTTCGCCCGAATTGAGACGACTCGACCCGTCTAAGTGACAAACCTTTCTTAACTTCTGCCAATGGGAGTTCGACTCGAATATAATTGTCCGTCCACCCTTCCCCATTGGGTTCCGGTAGACATTCCCGTTCACTCCCTTCAAATTTCCGATAAAAACGTTCCCGAAGCACTTGATCCAATTGCCCCAAAACATCCGCTCGATGACTAACCACAGAAGGGGCCAAAGGTTTCAATCGAGAAGCTGGTGTTCCTTCTCGAGGTGAAAACCGAAAAACATGAAGTCCAGAAAGCTCCATGTTCTCAATACTCTGACAGGCCTCCAGAAATTGGTTCTCCGTTTCGGTTGGATACCCGACCATCACATCGGCCGTGATGCCACAATCAGGTAAAAACTGGCGAACAGTTCTCACCCGTTCCTGATAGAAACCAAGGTCATACCATCGCTGCATGGACTTCAAAACCTCCGAATGCCCCGATTGCAGGGGAATATGAAAATGTCGACAGATTTTCGGTTCATTGGCTACAAATGAAATCAGACGATCTGTTACCTCCGTGACTTCGAGCGAGGAAAGGCGAATACGAAATTTTTTATTCAGAAGAACCATTTTTTTTAAGAGTCCCAAAAGGTCGACTTTTCCGCCAAGGCCATCACTCCCGCGGTAAAGTCCCAAACGAATTCCGGTCAGGACAATTTCCTGATATCCATTGTTCAAGAGAGCCTCCAGTTCAGAGAGGACGTCTGGCAACGGTTTACTCCACATATCAGGCCTGACCGTTGGAATGATGCAGTAATTACAAGGGGCGCGACAACCATCTTGTATTTTTAAAAATGCGCGCGTACGGCCTGAAAATTGATGAATCCCCAACGGTTTCTGAGACACCTCAAAACCCACACAAGAGGGGAGATCCTCCTTCTGCTGATTGGAATAGATTTCAATTCGATTGGAAATCTTGGTTATTTCCTCAGGAGCCCGGGTGGCATAACACCCCGTCACGATGGTTCGAGCTCGAGGATTGGAACGTAAAACCCGTCGAATTAATTTTCGGCACTCCCGATCAGCGAACGAAGTCACGCTGCATGAATTGATGAGGCAAAGATCGGCATCTTCAATGCGCTGAACATGAACATCCCCTGAGCCGGTTAATCGGTGACGCAAAAGTTCAGTTTCATACTGATTGACCTTGCATCCAAATGTAAAAGACCAAATTTTCAAATGGTGTTATCTCCACGACGACTTGTGATTAATATACGGGTCATTGGATTAAGGCCGCCTTAAATTCCGGTGAAATTTCAATATAAAAGTTGATATCGTTTTCCTAAAGAAGTCCCAACTCATATTTTACAATCGACAACCCCACCAAACCGGCTGTCTCCGACCGGAAAGTCAGAGATCCCAAGGTGAGAGGAGTGCATCCCAAGGTACGGAACCATTCCGATTCCATTGCAGAAAAACCGCTTTCCGGGCCTACAATCAAGTTGATTTTTCGAAGGTTTTTCACTTTTCCAGGATCCAGGCATTCGCGAAGATTCTTCGAATCGGGCGCCAAAGAAAAAAAGAACGAAACGCCGTCTTTGAGAGAATATTCCAACTCTTTAAGGGATCGCGGTTCTGAAATCGCGGGAAGGGTGCTTCGTCCGCATTGCTTGGCGGCGGCCAGGGCCACCCGTTCCCACCTCTGTTTTTTGGAATTCCATTCATGATGGGTGCGAACCGGATTTTTATCACTCAAAAAGGGAGTGATCCCGTCAACTCCGAGCTCTGTGGCTTTCTCAACGACAAAATCGAACTTGGATCCCTTGGGAAAACCTTGAAAAAGGAACAAAGCCACCTTGTGTTGCGAAGGGACCGCTTCTGAAACAATCTGACCTCGACAGTGGGATGAACTTTCATCCACAACCGTCAATGCTCCGATATATTGCCGCCCTTGCCCGTCAAACAAATTAATTTGATCACCGATCTTTTTTCGCAAGACATTCAAAACGTGATGAGCCTCACGATTTTCCAAGAAGAAATTTTGGCCGACAATATTTTCAGGCGGTATGAAAATCTGTGACATGAAAGAGAGGCTCAGCTCCCAAATACACGTTTAAGAACACCGTCGTCTTTCGATATGTTTTTCTCACCCATTTTTTCGGCCAATTCAAAGACGAGCTTCTTCTCTTCTTTGGATAATTTTTTCGGGATGTTGACCTGAACCCGAACAAAAAGGTCTCCTCGAGATCGTGATTTTAAGTGTGGAAGACCATGCTCAGATACTCTGAAGTGAGCCCCAGGTTGAGTTCCAGCTGGAATTTTGAGACGGACGAAACCCTCCAACGCTTGCACGTCAATCTCTCCACCCAACGCGGCCAAAGGAAAAGAAATAACTGCATCGGTGACCAGATTTGCGCCATCCCGTTCAAACCGTTTGTCTTCTCGAACATGAACCACCACATACAAATCCCCAGATCCCGCGCCTCGTTCCCCCGCTTCACCCGCCCCTGAGATACGCAAGGTGGTGCCATTTTCAACCCCCGGAGGAATTCTAACTTTGACTTTTTTATTTCGGTGAACCCGTCCAGATCCTGAACAGGTTGGGCAAGGATTTTCGATGATCTCTCCAAACCCGCGGCAGCGTTGACAGGTTTGCGCCATTGTGAAAAATCCATGCGACACCCGCACTTGACCACGACCACGACAGTCGGGACATTGTTTTCTCCCGGTCCCCGATTTGGCTCCAGACCCGCCACAAGCGTCGCAGGCTTGGAAATTGGGCACATCAAGAGTGACATCAATACCATTCAACACATCAATGAGAGTGACCTCTTGGTCCACACGAAGGTCGCGACCTGGCGCTCCGCCCCCTCGAGATCCCCTGCCTCCTTGTCCGCCAAAGGCCTGTTCAAAGATATCCCCAAAGATATCGCCCAGGTCCCCAAAACCTCCGGCTCCACCACGGAATCCACCCGCTCCTTGAGAACCATCAACCGCCGCATGACCAAATTGGTCATACGCCTTCCGCTTTTCAGCGTCTGAGAGAACGCTATAAGCCTCGTTGAGTTCTTTGAACTTTTCTTCGGCCTGTTTGTCTCCCTGATTTTTATCCGGATGGACTTTAATCGCCTGTTGGCGATAGGCCGCCTTTATTTGATCGGAGGTGGCATTCCGGCCCACTCCGAGAATTTCATAGTAATCGCGCTTGGCCATGGAGGTTTTGAATTATTTTTTACCTTCATCTACAATCTCGGCATCCACCGCATCATCGGTGGCTTTTTTTCCATTTGACGACTCACCGGTTTCGCCTTGAGGAGCAGCATTTTTCTGCTTTTCAGCCGCGGACTTATACATCTGCTCTGCCAATTTGTGGGAGGATTTTAAAAGCTCTTCCTTAGCGGATTTGATCTTATCCAAATCCTCCCCCTTGAGAGCTTCTTTCACAGAAGTGACTGCTTTTTCGATGGTCTCTTTTTCCTCTTTCGCAATTTTGTCCCCCGCCTCTTTCAGCATGTTTTCGACATTGTAGACGACGCTGTCGGCCTCATTGCGAACTTCGATTTTCTCTTTTGTCTTTTTGTCTTCTTCAGCGAATTTCTCCGCCTCTTTAACCGCTTTCTCCACAGCGTCTTTGCTCATTTTGGTTGACGCAGTAACCGTGATATTCTGACTTTTTCCCGTGGCTAGATCCTTGGCCGTCACGTTCAAAATACCATTGGCGTCGATGTCAAAACCCACCTCAATTTGAGGAATCCCTCGAGCGGCGGGAGGAATTCCCGTCAAGTCAAAATTGCCAAGTGACAAGTTATCTTTCGCCAAAGGACGCTCGCCTTGAAGGACATGAACGGTGACCGCTGGCTGATTGTCAGAAGCAGTTGAAAACACCTGCGATTTGCGAACAGGGATGGTGGTGTTTCGTTCAATTAATGGTGTGCACACTCCCCCCAAAGTCTCAATACCCAGCGTGAGGGGCGTTACGTCCAAAAGAAGCACATCTTTGACTTCTCCGGTCAGAACCGCCGCCTGAACACCCGCGCCCATGGCCACACATTCCATGGGATCGATACCTCTTTCCACCTTTCGACCCACTGTGTCTTCAACAAATTTCTGAATGATGGGCATGCGGGTCGGTCCCCCCACCAAAATGATTTTGGTCACTTGGTTTGGCTGGAGTTTCGCGTCAGAGAGCGCTTGCTCAATGGGATGTTTGCATCTGTCCACCACCGGCTTAATCAATTGTTCAAGTCGCGCTCGGCTCAATTTCATCGTGAGATGTTTGGGGCCGGAAGCATCTGCCGTTATGAAGGGAAGATTGATATCGGTCTCAAGCGTTGTTGAAAGCTCGATCTTGGCTTTCTCCGCCGCTTCTTTGATCCGTTGCGCCGCCATGGCGTCTTTGCGCACGTCCACACCCGCGTCCTTCTTAAATTCCTCGGCAATGAAATCAAGAATGATTTTGTCCATATCGGTTCCACCCAATTGGGTATCGCCTGATGTGGAGATCACTTGGAATACCCCTCCTCCAAAGTCCATGATGGTCACGTCCAAGGTTCCACCGCCCAAATCGAACACCATAATTTTCTCATCGGCCCCTTTTTTATCAATGCCGTAGGCCAAACAAGCAGCCGTGGGTTCATTGATAATTCTCACCACATCGAGGCCCGCGATGGTGCCGGCGTCTTTGGTGGCTTGGCGTTGATGATCGTTAAAATAGGCCGGGACAGTCACCACGGCTTTTTCGACTTTATCTCCCAAATAAGCTTCGGCATCTCTTTTCACTTTTTGCAAAATAAAAGCCGACAACTGTTGTGGAGTAAATTCCTTATCGAACACTTTGTATTTATAGTCCGTGCCCATTTTCCGTTTAAAGGTTGTGACCGTTCCTTCCGGATTGGACACCGCCTGCCGACGGGCAGGCTCACCAATCAAAAGTTGTGATTCGGCACCTTTTGTAAACGCAACATACGAAGGGAATGCCTTCCCTCCCAAGGTTGTGCCTTCCGCCGACGGGATGATGGTGGGCTTCCCACCTTCCATAACGGCTGCCGCCGAGTTTGACGTTCCAAGATCAATTCCAATTATTCTAGACATGTTAATTTTCCTCCTTAAATTTGGCTTCCGCTGTTTCGATCGATTTGGCCGCCACGCTAACGCGCGATGGCCTCACCAGTTGTCCATTCAGTGTGTAACCACGTTGGATCTCATCAACAATTACGCCCTCGTCGAGTTCCTCACTCGACACGCGCGCCACCGCTTCATGCAGGGATGGATCCAACTTTTCTCCTTTGGCTTTGATCGGAGTTAAGCCCTGATCAGCCAAAAATTTTTCAAATTGTTGCCGCACCATCGACAATCCCTTTTTAAGCGCATCGAGATCCGTCGTTTGCCGGCTGGATAGCTCGGCCTGCATTAACGTATCGGAAAGGTTAATAATGGAAAGAAGTATTTCTTCTTTACCCGCTTTCCGAGCGTCAACCAGCCGAGATTCACTCCGCTTTCGAAAATTCTGGAACTCCGCCGTCAATCTCAACAATTGGTCGAAGACGTCCTTCTCCTTCGCTTTGGCTTCCACCAAAGATTGCCGAAGGATTTCTAATTCTGAAAGTTTTGTCTCAAGCTCTGGTCTTATTTCTATGGGGTCTGATGTTGGTTGATCAGGCATGGGGCCTCCGGTCATCAATGAATTTATCTTCCCCTTCCAATAATTTGTTCATGATGTTGGCCACCGTGTTAACAATCGCCATCATGCGATGGTATTCCATTCGTTTGGGTCCCAAAATACCCAGCACTCCCATGGGACGGCCGCGAATTTGAAATCCTGAAGAGACAACGCTGAAATCTTTCATTTCCGGGAAATATTCGGAACCAATTCGGACCTGCAGTCCTTCTTCCACCAATCCCCGCGTTAACATGGCTCCCAACGCCTCTTTTTCATCCACGAAATGCGCGAAATTTCTCAAGGTGTCCACATCTCTCATTTCCGGAAATTTCCATATATTATTGGCTCCTTCCACATAGATATCTTTCCGAAATTCTGATCCAAATAAATATTTGGACAATGACTGCATCAACTCCATTTGTTCGCTTTCTTGGCGATGAAATTTATCCAATTCAGAAAGCACACGTTGCTGCGCTTCTGTAAAGCTTAAACCCGCCAGTTTTTGGTTTAAGTAGCGAGAGGCACTGCGCAGCGTTTCTTCATCGGGTGTATGAGACACATCGATCATTTGATTTCGCACAAACCCCGTGTCGGACACCAAAACTCCGAGGATCTGTGTTTCACTGACCGGAATCAATTCGAGACGCCTTAAACGTTCGGTTTCAATTTTCCCCGGCAAAACAAATCCCGTGCAATTCGACAACATCGATAATAGCCGCGTCGTAGACAACATCAAATCTTCTATTTCTCGTCGGCGACGGGCATATTCGTCTCGAATCCGTTTCTCTTCCTCCATGGCTAATTTTTGAACATGGGCTATGGAGTCCACATAAAATCGGTAACCACGATCGGTTGGAATGCGTCCCGCAGAAGTATGGGGATGTGTCAAGAACCCTTCCTTTTCCAATTCCGCCATCACATTTCGAATGGTGGCAGGAGACAAATTCAATTTAAAATTCTCAGCAATCGTACTGGAACCCACTGGTTTTCCAGTCTTGATATACAAATGCACAACCGCTTGGAGCATTTTCTCTTTGCGAGCGTGATGTTCGTCTGAAGGTAATATTCTCATGATTTTAAATAGCACTCATTCATTTCGAGTGCTAATCCTAACAGAGGTTATTATTATTGTCAAGCAAGGAGGGAGATTGCTAAATATAGAAAACGGTCACTCAACGAGCGCAAATTCTTTAAAAACTTGAGAGTCAACTTCCCACTTTTCCCTCTTGGGTTTTCCTGAAAGTATATGACGAGCCGCCACAAACCCCATATCCAAGGAATGATGTAGATTGTTATAGAAAAAGAGTCCCGGCCGACCATTGAAAATAAGGTTTTCTATGCTCCGCTCAAAACCAAGCAAAACCTCTAGATTCTTCTCAAAATCAATATCCCAAACGGGATAGACTGAACCCAGCCGAACCGTAAAAAATTCCTCGACATCAGACCTTTTCAATAATTTATATTTTTCCAAAGGCTGAATTGCTTTCTCAAAAACATCTTTGTCCTCCATTTTCCAGAGCGGGTCCGACTCCCAGCAAGGCATCTCAAGTCCCAACACCGTTTTCCCGGAAACGTCCACTGTTTTCTGGCTGTGGTTTTTCTGTTCCCAGACACGCCCAAAAGGAAATTCACTGGGAGGAAAATAAAGGGAAGTATTTTTAGAAAATCGATCCATCTTGAGGACCAAATAGAGCAGTATCAACCGCCGCGTTTTAAGTTTATGAGCGGATTCAAGGAACATTTTGTCAGGAAGGGGCTTCACCATTTGAAAAAAATGTTGGATTGGAATGGTGGTGATGACAAAATCAGGATTTTCCTCCACCTCCATGGCCCCTTTCCGTTCATAGAAAACTTTGGTGACGCGTCCCTTGTCAGCATGGATCTCTTTTACATTTGCCTCGAGAACAACCTCCCCTCCCGCCTTTATAAAAGCCTCGGTCATCCGGTTCATTATGTGCCCAAACCCTTGAGGCGGATAAAGAAAACAATTATCTGGATAAAATTCAGAACGAAACTTTTTGGGCCGCCGCCCCGACAAAACTTCCCAAGCAATCTCCCATAAGCTCGCTATGGCAATCCTTTGTCTTGCAAAACGCGCCGCCAATTGCGGCAGAGGAGTTCCCCACACTTTTTCAATCAAGGGGCGAAATATTAATTTCGTCACCTCAGGACCGAAATGATTCATAACCCATTCCTCGTAGGTTCTTTCCCCCCTTTTATTGGCATTCAAAAAAGCCAACAAATAGGTCGTTACAAGTTTCACTGAAAGCTTGGGCGGAATTTTCAAGAGGAGTTCCCCCAACTGAAATGGGTAGCTTAAAAATCGATCACCAATCCAAATCTCCGCTCGATACTTGACTGTATTAAGTTGCCCATCAAGAAGATCATTCACGAAATCAAATACTTCGCGGTTGTGAGGAGTCCAACGATGAGGCCCCAAATCCAAGGCATATTCACCCCGTTGATAGGTTTGACACAACCCACCTGTCCAGGCCAGGCGTTCAATAATTTTAACCTTCCGCCCTTCTTGTGCTAACTTCACCGCCGAAGCCAAGGCAGTGGGGCCCGCACCCAAAATAATTATTTTATTTTTATTACTCATGAGGGGCCCAATTGAAACACTTTTCCATAATAAAAACCAAAATCCCCAAAGGGATGTGGGGATGAAACTGACTCCTGAATCTCAAATAAAAGAAGAGATTCCGCATAACCAGCGATGGGTTTTACATTGACAAGTTTCAAGTGACGGTTCGCAAAATCAGCAAAAATCTTTTTTCCTTCCTCCGTCCAGGTAAACAACTTATACCCCTCCAATCTCACCGTTTCCGGGATGTTAATCAAAAGATGAGTAAAACCTTGATCTTTCATCTTCCGGTATAGCTCATCCGCGCTTGAACTCTCGTTCGTCCACAACACCAAAGGGACATAATCATGAACACTTGAATACCAATATCTTTTGGGAAATCCAAAAACCTGCTCATTGCCGAGAATATAGACCCGACAAGGATCCGGCAAATTCTTGATATCGTCATACATCACTTGCCAAGGCCATAAATTGAGACCATTGTGCATGGTGGCAGAATAATCTGTTCGGGTTTGCTGCCCCCAAATGAGGGGCCAAGGTTTATATCGGGATTCCAGACATTGAAAGATCCATCCCAAATGATAAAGCGATACCCCAAACAAGATTAATTTTATCCCCCATCCATTTAGAGAGGAAATTTGGCTTAAGGCCGCAAGTCCACCCGCAAAAAGAGTCCCTAACAAAAGGAAACCGGGCATCAAATATCGCAGCTCCCCCAACACTTGAAGTTGTAAAAGAAAATATCCAAAGGTTATAAGGGAAAATATTCGGACGGAACTGTCCTTGAGCGGCAACAACAATATCAAAGGTAATAATCCCAACATCATGGGTCCAACGAAATTGAAATTGGAAATTTCAAGCATCGTCTGTTTCCAAGGGTAAATGAGCAGATCCTTAACGGATTCGGGTTTGGATCGTTTCGTTATATTTTTTTCATTTGTCATCTTTCGATGATTCATATGTCGGCTTTCAAAAACGCTGGAGAGAATGGGATAGACGGGGTTTCCTGTCCACACATAATTTCGAACCAACCACGGAGCAACGGTTATCACAGAAAACAATGCAAAAAGAATCAAAGATAAAAATATCGAGGTCTCACGAATTCGCTTCAATGACAGAAGGATCAACACCCCTCCCATCAATCCGGTAACGACAACACCCGGATATTTGATGGCAAAAACCCCCCCTGAAAAAAGGCCGGTAAGCGATGCCCAAAATAATTTCTTTTCAGAAGTTCGCCACTCGAGCAAGCAAAAGGCCGCCAATCCAAAAACTCCGGCCATGGCCGAATCGATGGCGGTTGTCCAGGAATTCATTTGAACGATCGGGATAGAAAGGAAAATCACAACAGCCCAGGGCGCGGACTTTTCCCATCCCAATTTTCTTGACAGGATAAAACAGCCTCCCACCCCCAACATAAGGAATAAACAATTCATCAGTTTGGCCAACGTGCTGCCATCCAATCCAACGGCCAATGTATACAGCATGTGAATGAGCATAGGGGAACGGGAGAAATACACATGGGGTGTATCGATAATTCGTCCCTCATTTATAAATATCTGAGGCAATCCCAAATGATAAACAAGTGCGTCGTAAAATATCTCGGGAACAAATGCCATAAAAAATGGAAAACAACAAAGAAGCAGACAAAGAATTTTTACTGGAGAATCAACAAGACACAACCAAGATTGAGAACGAATCTGAGAGGCGCCTTGACGCCAATCTTGATGAGTAAAAAAAACTCCCACAGCGGAAAACAAAAAAACCAGACTTAAAAGGTAAAGCGGTTTTAATAAAGCCAGGAATCCGAAAGCCGTTGTCGTTAAAGAAAGAAAAATTAACCCGACCAATGTCGATAGAACGACTTTCGTCAAAAGAGAAATGGATTCATCCAGAAACCGTCGAATAAAAATCATACCCCAAGACGTCACCCCCGCCACAATCAGCAAAAAGAGGCAGATCGATTTAAGATATCCAACGGAGGCTTTTAAAAAGGGGATCAGGGAAAAGCTAAACATCCCCTCAAAAAACATAAACATGGGATCCAACGAACCGGGAAACTTTTCATCAAAATGAAAAGTGACAAATATCAGCCACACGCAAATGCCCCAACCCAATAGAGATTTCCACAAAACAAAGGGAGAGGGGACAGGTTGAACGGATCGGAGGGTTTTCTCTTTTTTCTTTTTCAACGGGAGGAGATTTTCTTTTCAGGGCTGTGAGATATTAAAAAAAGGATGAGTCCAATCCCCAAGAAAACGAGAGAAAAGCAATACATCACACCCGAAAAAAACAACCAAGACAAATCGCTTTCGATAAGAGAAAGTAAAAGGGAAACGGATCCCACGAAAAAAGGGAACAACATCAGCAACACGCCCGCCTTTAAAGGGTTGTAATAGACAATGGTTTCTAGCATCAATTGCAAGGTTCTTAACGTGTCCCTTACATATCGCACTTTGCTGGACCCGACTCGAGACAAATACTCGATAGGTTCAAAATGAACGAATCTGTAACTGCTCAAGAAAGACAAAGTCAAAGTTGTTGAAAATGAAAACCCTCGGCAAAGCCGAGGCAACATTTCAAGGACAATTTGCCGACGAAACATACGCAAACCTGAGTTAACATCTGGAATTCGGTATCCCACCACAAACTGCGCCAAAGCCAAAAAGACCAATCGAGCGGGATGTTTGAAGACCGTGCCCCAATAGTGTTTACCTTGGCGAGCGCCGACCACCATATCATGTGTAGAAGCATGGGGAAGAAGCTTAATCAATTCACGCGCGGGATAGGACGAATCGGCATCAATGGTGGCAACCCAATCATAAGAAGAATGTTCAATTCCCGTTCGAAGAGCTCCACCATAACCCATGTTTTTTGGATGGGAAATCACCTTCACTCCCGCCTTTTCGGCTGCTTGGGCGGTGTTGTCTTTTGAGCAATCATCCACGACAATAATTTCATAAGTCCAATCAGAATTTTTAAAGGCTTCTTTAAGATCGTTTATAACCGTGGAAATGGCATCAGCTTCGTTATAGGCGGGGATTAAAATTGAAACAGCTTTTTTTAGCGGAGTTAAACAAGATGGTACGAGTGGCATGGGACTTTCAGTTCGGCTCCTTAAACGAGTTGTTGAAACAACAAGTTGGAAAGCAACCAACCTTTCGGCGTGAGACTATACATTCCTTTTTCAAGCACGGCCAGCCCCTGATCCAGAAATGTTTTAAAAATCGGTAATTGAAGCGGATCAAGCAAATGGGATGCCACCCCTCGTTTCAATCTCAAGTTCAGCATCAAGGTCTCGCGTTCCCTGTCTCCACGCTCCAAGACCGTTTCTTCCTGACAAACACTTTGACCTTTCGCGGAAGCTTCTAAATAGGTCTGTAAATGGGTGGTATTTTTAAAACGCCTTCCTCCCAAATAACTGGTGCTGGACACTCCCACTCCAAGCGTGTCTTGATTTTCCCAATACAATAGATTGTGCCTTGATTCTTTTCCAGGTTTTGCGAAATTGGATATTTCGTAATGTTCGTATCCCCAGTTTCGTAGTTTCTGTGATGCCAACAAATACATATCCGCTTCGAGATCACCATTGACCTTGAATCCTTCTGCAGAAAATTTGGTACCCGGTTCAATTTTTAACGCATAGGTGGAAACATGTTCCGGGGAAAGTTCTCTAATTCGGTCCAACGTCTCTTCCCAATCCAACAACGATTGTTCCGGAAGACCAAACATCAAATCAACATTAATGTTTTCAAACCCCAATGATCGCGCCAATTCATAAACATGAAAGAATCTTTCAATGTCATGAAGTCTGCCCATTTTTTTTAATAGCGCATTGTTGGTGGATTGGAGTCCAAAACTGAGCCGATTTATCCCCCCATTTCGATAGGCGGCCAACCGGTCCAGAGTGGCGCTTTCTGGATTTGCTTCAACGGTGGCCTCTGTTAAGAGACGGGTATCCATGGTGCTGTGGATGGTGGAAAGAAGAACCTCAATCTGACTTGGCGATAAAACCGTTGGCGTGCCTCCCCCAATAAACAAGGTGCGGACAGGCCAACCCTTATAGATGGACAATTCCCCGTAGACCGCCTCAAGATAGGGAGTTATTTGAGAAGACCGGTCCGTGAAGGTAACAAAATCACAGTAATGGCATTTGGCATCACAAAACGGAATATGAACATAGAGTCCAATGGGTTTCATTTCACCAGCTTAAATCTCTTCAAAGGCCAATAGCGCAACCACGCACGGCCTTTAACCGCGGAAACTTTCAAAGGTCCCCAAAACCGAGAGTCGAATGACCGGTCGCGATTGTCTCCCATAACAAGAATACAACCGGGTGGGACCACCACGGGGCCAAAATTATCCCGAATGTCATTGCCTGCAAGACCTTCAAACAGTCCGCTTTGCCATTTTTCTTGAAAATCTTGGAGAGCGTAAGGCACCTTGGGAAAAATATTATCTTCCACATGTTGTTTATAGGGCTCAACAAGCTCCACATCATTTACAAAAACTTTTTTGTCGATGATTTCCACCTTCTGCCCTTCAAGAGCAATACACCGTTTGATGAAATCTTTGCCATAGTGGGGATTGTCCTTGTTGCGCGCTGGATATCGGAAAATAACGATGTCTCCTTGTTTGATTTTTCGAAGTGGAACAATTTTCTTCTGAGTCAACGGAATGGGCAGACCGTAAATGAATTTATTCACAAAGAGATGGTCTCCCTCCACAAAGGTCATACGCATCGATCCCGATGGAATTTTAAAGGCCTGGACAATAAAAAACATCACGACCGAGGCCAATAAGATGGCGGAAAACCCCGTATCGGCCCATTCCAAATCATCTCGTATTAATTCTTCCCTGGCTTCAGGCTGACGTGATTTTCTCAATCCCGATACAATTCCAATCACCCCTCCAACCAACCCAAAAACCAGAGAAAACCGGGTCGTTTGATCCAATCTTTCTGAATAGCTGGCCACCAACATCCCAACCATGGCCGCAAAAGTCATCCAGAAAAGGCTGTTAATCACCATAATAACCGCCGGATTTTCAATGAGGTCCTCTTTACGCATCGCCAGTCGGATCAGGTAACCATACAGGCCACACCAAAGGGCCACGAAAAAAAGTCGCGCTTCCATTATTTATTCTCCTCGGAGAGTTGGAGAACCGCGAGAAATGCCTCTTGTGGAATCTCGACAGTCCCAAACTGCTTCATTCGTTTTTTTCCTTCTTTTTGTTTTTCAAGTAATTTTCTTTTTCTAGAAATGTCGCCCCCATAACATTTGGCCAACACATCTTTCCGCAAGGCCGGGACAGTCTCACGCGCAATCATTCGGCCCTCAATACGCGCTTGTAAGGGCACCTCAAACATTTGCCGGGGGATCAGATCTTTCATTTTTTCCGTGATTCGTCGCCCCCAAGCATAAGCATTGGATTTATGCACCACGTACGACAACGCGTCCAAGTTTTCTCCGGCAACCAAAATTTCCAGTTTCACCAAATCACCAGGTTTGTACCCCATGGGTTCATAATCAAAAGACGCATATCCACGTGACAGGGATTTTAATTGATCAAAGAAATTCACCACAATTTCAGCCAGCGGCAATTCATACTGCAAACGCACCCGCGTCGTGGTCACGTACTTCATATCCAACATGACTCCTCTTCGATCTTGGCAAAGCTGCATAATGGCCCCCGTGTAATCCGACGGAGTCAAAATGGTGGCTTTGACATAGGGTTCACGAATTTCGGACTCATGCCCGGTGGCAGGAAAATCAGAGGGATTGTGAATTTCAGATACAAGTCCTTTCCGGTCTTTGACTTGGTACACCACGTTTGGTGCGGTGATAATCAAACTCAAATCAAACTCTCTTTCCAAGCGTTGGCGAATAATGTCCATGTGAAGCAGGCCCAAAAAACCACATCGGAAGCCAAAGCCCAAAGCGGTCGACGTTTCGGGCTCATATTGAAAGGAGGAATCCGTCAGGTGAAGTTTTTCGAGGGCTGATTTCAATGGCCCATAATCGCTTGAGTTAACGGGAAACATACCGCAAAAAACAAATGGTTTTACTTCATGATACCCCGCAAGCGCATGCGTGACGGGTTTTAGAACCGACGTGACCGTGTCTCCGATGTGAACTTGAGCGGCATCTCGTATGCCCAGAATTAAATATCCCACTTCGCCAACCGACAACTTTTTGGTGGGCTGTAATTTCATGACGAGAGTCCCCAATTCTTCAACGGTGAATTCATCTCCACTGGTCATAAACCGGACTTTATCTCCGACCTTGATTTCCCCTTCCATCATCCGAACATGAATAATGACACCGCGAAACACATCAAAAACAGAGTCAAATAAAAGAGCCGCCACGGGCCCATCCGCTTGACCTTTGGGAGGTGGAATTCGGTTAATAACAGCATCCAACACCGCCGATACATTTTGGCCCGTTTTGGCGCTAATGAGGAGGGGATCGTCTTCAATTCCCAGAATTTCAAAAATTTCCTCATGGACTCGGTCAGGATCCGCAGCCGGCAAATCAATTTTATTGATAATGGGGATGATCTTTAATCCCGCCTCTGCGGCCAAAGTGGCATTGGCCATCGTTTGGGCTTCGACTCCCTGACTGGCATCGACAATGAGCAAAGCCCCTTCGCAGGCATGAAGAGCACGGGACACTTCATATGTGAAATCGACATGACCGGGGGTATCGATCAAATTGAGGATCTTGCCCTGGTATTGCATCCGCACTGATTTTGCTTTGATCGTGATTCCGCGTTCCCGTTCAAGCTCCATCCCATCCATGATTTGGCCTCGCATATCCCTGACAGCAATGGTGCCCGTCAATTCCAACAAACGATCCGCCAAAGTGGATTTCCCGTGGTCAATGTGAGCAATGATACAGAAGTTTCGAATATTATCTGGCATGGCTATGGGGTTTAAGGAACGGCGGGAAGCGCAGAATGTTTTTGTTGCATGGCAAACAAACGCAATATGCGCTGAGCGGCTTCAACACTGGACGCGTTCATCACGTTGCGCGTCAACTGAACACAATCGGCATAACTGGTGGAACGAATCACTTCTTTGACTTTTGGAACCGCACTGGGCGAAACAGAGAGTTCATCAATATCCAACCCGACCAAGATAGGGACCAAGTCAGGTTCTGAGGCCATTTCACCGCAAACACCCACCCATTTGCTCCCGATGTTGTGGCCCGCCTTGACGGTTTGATCGATCAGGCGGAGAACCGCTAAGTGGAGTGGTTGATATAAATTCACCACATTTTCATTCACTCGGTCCACGGCCAAGGTGTATTGAATTAAATCGTTGGTCCCGAGCGAAAAAAAGTCAACCTCGCGAGCCAAAATATCCACCATTAAAGCCGCCGAGGGGACCTCTACCATCATGCCCACCTCCATCGATTCATCGAAAGGGATCAGGCTTGAGCGCATCTCGCTTTTGACTTCTTGCAATAGGGAATTCGCGGCTCTCAGTTCATCCAACCCTGAAACCATGGGATACATGATTTTAATTTTCCCGTCGACCGATGCCCGCAAAATGGCTCTTAATTGTGTCTTGAAGATTTCTGGAAATTTCAAACAAAGTCGAATTCCTCGAAGCCCAAGGAAGGGATTGCTTTCCGGAGACATTCCTCCCAATCCCAATGGAGTTAATTTATCCCCTCCCAAATCGAGTGTACGCACAATGACGGGAAATGGCACCGAAGCGCGAACAGCGTGCCTATAACTTTGATACTGCTCTTCTTCAGTGGGAGCTGATTTTCGATTGAGGAATAAAAATTCTGTTCTAAAAAGGCCGATTCCTTCTGCCCCCTGTTTCAAGGCCACCTTTACATCCTCTGACACCTCAATATTGGCGGCCAAAGTCACGCGGTGACCATCCACTGTCTGAGCGGGCAAATCACGGAGTTTTTCCAGACGTTTTTCTTCATCCAGCCTTCGTTTTTGGTCAGCCCGGTACCTGGCCACCGTGGCTTCATCGGGTTTAACAATGACAATACCTTCATGACCATCGACGATAACCATATCGCCCGTACGAACCCGACTGGTCACATCTCGCATTCCAACAACAGCGGGAATCGTCATGGACTGAGCCAACAGCGCGGCGTGAGACGTTTTACCGCCAATATTGGTGGCAAACCCGATGGCCATGTGATCTTTGAGATTCATGGTGTCTGTGGGGGTCAGATTGTGCGCCAGGACCACTGAGGGTTCTTTGATGGAATGGAGGGTTTTCTTTTCGTGCCCCATCAAATGACGCAAAATTTTATGCCCCACGTCCATGATGTCGTATTTTCGGTCACGGAAATACTCATCTTCAAAATTTTCCATGACTTTGATGGTCCGGTCGATGACCTGTGTTAATGCATATTCAGCGTTGACCCGGTCTGTTTCAATAATTTTTATGACATCTTTGTTGAGGAAGGGATCATTGAGAATGAGCAGGTAGGCGTCCATGAGCTTCGCATGAGATTTCCCGAAAACCTTGAGTGCTTTGTTATGAATAGAGGACATCTCATCTTTGGTCCGACCCAAGGCATATCGAAAACGTGCCAACTCGCTTTTGACGCGATCTTTGGGAACCTCCCACCGGGGAATGGCAACATCTTCATCTTCCATAATGAAAGCAGGACCGATGGCAATACCATCAGACGCGGCCACGCCACGTAAGACAAATGTTGAATCTTTATCTTCGCTCAAACCCTACTCTCCTTCCGCGTCATCATCAAAATGTCGTTGAAATAAATCATCCAACGCCTTGATAACATCAGATTCATCCGGCCCCTCGGCCTTAATTAAAAGAACGGTTCCGGGTCCTGCCGCCAACATCAAGAGCCCCATGATGCTTTTCCCATCTATTTCCCTGTCGTCCTTATAAATTTTCACTTGAGAAGTATATCGGCTCGTTGTTTTCACGAACAACGAAGCTGGTCTGGCATGCAGGCCCAAACGGTTGCTGATGGTGTATTCTTTTTGAACCATAGTGAGTTCCTCAGCTGGCGGGAACGTTGGTTCCAGATAAAACTGAAATTGTTTTTTTGGCGTCTTCTGACACTTTTTTTGCCAAAGCGTCCAACATCATTCTTTGTCGATTCGTGAGAGCCGAAAGTACCATGGGTAAATTGACGCCGGTCACTAGCGAGATGGGAAATGTTGACATAAGCGGAAGCGACGTGTTGTATGAGGTTCCGCCATAAGCATCAATCAAAACCAAGACGCCTCCATCGGCATTTAAACCGGTGATGGTTTCCGAAACCCGTTTTCGAAGCGTCGGGAAATCCAACCGCCGAGACAAGTTGAGGGCCGCCGTCTTTTCCGTTTCATGCATAATGCCACAAGCCGTTTTAAGCATATCTTCGCCAAAAGCGCCGTGGGTTAAGATTAAAATTCCGATCATGTGTTTATTACGCTCCGATGTCGCGATGAACAATACGCACAGGAAACTTTTTCATCGCCAAATAATTTTTCAGCATTTCAGCCAGCGCCACGCTTCGATGACGGCCTCCCGTGCAACCAATCGCCAAAGTTAAATAACTTTTCCCCTCCAAAGCATATTGGGGAACCGTCAAGTCCAACATGGTCTTAACTGAGTCAAGAAATTTTCTCGTCAATCTTTGCGATATTACAAACTTGGAAACCCGCGGATGGAGGCCCGTCAACCGCTTTAAACTCGGTTTGTAATTGGGATTGGGCAGGAATCTTACGTCCAACACAATATCGGCATCCATGGGAATCCCATACTTATAGCCAAAAGAAGTTACCGTAATAGACATTTTCCGGGTTTTCTGGAGTCGAATGGCCCGCGCCAAAATTTCTTTAAATTGATTGGGGTTTGATTGTGAGGTATCGATAATTCGATCGGAAATTTCACGAAGCGCTTTGGTTCTGCGTCGTTCTTCTCGAATACCGCCGCCCAATGACATCCCCAGCGGATGGCGACGCCTGGTCTCAGAAAATCTACGGGTTAAAACCTCATCATTGGCCTCAAGAAATATGATCTGGTAGGTAATTCCGCGGCGAGATAAGTCCTGGAGGGACTTGGTAATTTCATCGAGCAACACCCCGACCCGCACATCAATGCCCACAGCAATTTGCTTTAAATGGATGCCACTTTCATGATAGAGGTCAACCAACTTGGGCAGGAGCTGTAATGGAAGGTTATCGACGCAAAAAATTCCTAAATCTTCAAGCGCGTTAAGAGCCACAGAGCGACCAGCACCTGAAAGACCAGTCACAATAATGCAATGGAAAGCCTCTCTCAGCCTTTGACTCCCTTTTCCTTTTCTCGCGCCATTTTTTCCAACAATTGTTGATTGAGGTCTCGCGCCGCGAAAACTCCATCTTGTTTCAGCCGTTGATTTAAAGCCGCCACTTCCAACAACACGGCCACGTTTCGACCGGGGCGAAGTGGCAACACAACCTCAGGAATTTGCACTCCTAAAATATTTTTCGTCTTGTCTTCCAATCCAATTCGTTCGTACTCGCCGTCCCCTTTTTCGGTTTCGAGGCGAACAACCAACTCAATGCGTGCGCTCTCTTTTACTGAGCTAACGCCAAAGACTTGTTTAACGTCAATAATTCCCAACCCTCTGACTTCCATATAATGCTTCAGCAAAGGACCCGCCGATCCAATTAAAATGTCTCCGGGATGATGTCGAACTTCCACCACGTCATCCGATACAAGAATATGTCCTCTTTTAACGAGCTCAAGACCACACTCGGATTTTCCGCTGCCGGAATCTCCCATGATTAAAACTCCAAGGCTATACACCACCGTTAACACGCCATGCATCATCACCATTGGAGCCAAACGCCGTTCCAAATAAACCGACAATTCTCTCACCAAATGAGCGGTTGTTAACTGTGTTTTAAAAACAGGAATGTTGTTGCGGTTGGATTGTTCGAGAATTTCAGCGGTGGGCTCATGACCATGGGTTAAAATAACACAGGGTAAATCTTTAAAAGAAAACACTTTTCCAAGGACATCGAGGCGACGGGCGTTGTCCAAAGTTTGAAGATAGGCATATTCTCCCTGGCCGAGAATTTGAATTCGTTCCGATCTAAAAAACTCGAAATATCCGGCCAACGACAACCCGGGGCGGTTGATGTCACTGACATTAACGATCCGAGTTTCACCTGTTTTCCCGGAAATCCATTCCAGCTTCAGGTCATCTGCGCAGGAATCAAAAAACTCTTTAATCGTGAGTTGGCTCAAGGGTTAGTACTCGTCTTCTTCTCGAATGATTTTTTCTATTTCGTGAGTTTGTTTGGCTTCTTTTACAGCCTGGCGGAAGAATTTATCTTTGAGGAGGCGGGAAACGCGGGCCAATGCTTTCAGATGTTGTCCACTGGAATCATTGGGAGCGACCAACATAAACATCACAAACACCGGTTCTCCATCCAAGGAATCGAATTGAATTCCCTTTCGCGAAATTCCAAGCGCCCCAACCAAGGTGGTGGTCGCTTCTGTTTTCCCATGGGGTATGGCCACTCCTTGGCCAATTCCGGTTGACCCTAATTTTTCACGTTCCATGAGCGCCACCATCACATTGTCTGCACTTTTTATCTTTCCGTTGGACTCAAGTATCTGACAGAGCTCTGCGATGGCTTCTTGTTTTGACGTGCTTTTAATATCCAAACAAATTGATGCTGAATCGAGGAATTCAAGAACTTTCATAGTTTCCGTTATCATAGTGGATTTCCGACGAAGACCTCCGGGATCGTATTAAATTTTAAATTTTTCGCCAAGGTAAACTCGCCGAGCTTCTGGATCTGTTAACAATTTTTCAGAAGAACCTTCAGTTAAAATACCGCCGTCATATACGATGCTGGCCCGGTCCACAATTTCCAGTGTGGCCTGAACATTGTGGTCAGAAATAAGAATTCCCAAACCTCGTTTTTTCAAAGCCTGCAACATACTCTGAATATCGGCCACTGTGATCGGATCAATACCAACGAAAGGTTCATCCAATAAAAGAATTTCGGGGTTGGTGGTGAGAGCCCGAGCGATCTCACAACGTCTTTTTTCACCACCAGATAAAGTTACCGCCATTTGTTTGCGTAATTTGGTTAAACCGAATTCTTCCAACAAGACATCAATTCTGGTTTCTTTATCTGATTTTGAACCCGGCTGATGCTCCAGGATGGCTCGCAGATTATCCTCCACACTCAATTGGCGAAAGATGGAAGGCTCTTGAGATAAATAGCCGATTCCCGACCGGGCCCGTTGATACATGGCCATTTTGGTGAGGTTGATCCCATTCATGGTCACTGTCCCCGCATCGGCTTGAACCAAACCGACGATCATATAGAACGTGGTGGTTTTCCCGGCCCCGTTGGGGCCCAAAAGCCCCACAATTTGACCAGGGGATACCTCAAGGGAAATTCCCTTTACGACTTGTCGACTGCCGTATTTTTTTTCCAATTTCTTTGCGACCAGGCTCATTTATTTTTGTTGCTCCTGTCTTCTTCGAAAACGGCCGTTGCGTTTCCCTCACTGCGAAACCGTTGTTCTAGCGAGAAGTAGATGATTTTGTCTCCCTTAATCGTTCGTCGCCCTTGAATCAATGATTGAATCACAATCGGTTGATAGGCCCCATAAAGCGTCACTTTATTATTTTCTTCATCAAAATCAGCTTGGTCCGCCCAAAATTCATACCGCTCTCCTGTCCAGGGATCGGTGGTGGCGCCTTGCACAAATCCTTTCGCATTGGCTGTTTTGGCTCCACGAGAAAAATCGATACGATCGGCGGTCACGTTCATAACCCGGGACATCGTGGAGGTGAGAATTTCAGTATGCACCACCCTGGCTTTTTTTTTGTTGTCCCCCAACAAAAAGCCAGTGCCATTTTGCGTGTTGTAAAAACCACTTTCTCCATACCCATGCCAAGTTTCAGTGGCACTTATTTGACGGAATAACCGGACATCTCCTTGCGCATTCACTTTATCACGGGTCTTATTCGTCTGCATTTCGTTGGCCTCAAGAGTGTCGAACTCTCTCTCAAGTCGAACACCGTCATGGAACAGGACGGTGTCTCCTTTGTTCAGGAGTTCCATCCGCCCTCCCTTGATGCGGGTTTCCACCGCACCAACAGGGAGTATCATCAAACAGAATAAAAAGAGAACCAACGGGAAAACAGTTCCCTTTATGTTGATTGTTGCGTTAATCGGGGATAACGAGTGTTTCATTGAAAATATGAACGCTTGACAAATCGGCGGTGGCCTCCATCCCCACACCATAGGTAATCGAATCAGCCCTCAAAACTTTGACGGGAGCGGTGGAAGTAATCAAATCAGTTTTTTTGTGGTAATGAGCCCAATCGGTCGACATTTTCGTTCCATCGGTCGACACCATCACCACATTGCCAACCAAAAACATATCCCCCGGCTCAAGGTCAACCCCCCAAAAAGTTTGCGTATTCTCTTTTGGCGGTCCCAGCATCGTATTGGAATACATGATGCCTTGCTCGGCAGATATGTCAGTGGATTTTTGACCCGCATCAAACAATTGAACAGCCAACGACTTGAGTCTCATTAAATTCCGCTTGCTAAAAACTTCCCCATAAGGGGCGATCACTTCCCAATCCAAACCGGCCTGTTCATAGGACTGAACATGCATTCCCGTCATCCGCAAATCAGAAGGCTCATGTCCTTTTGACATGGCGGTGGAATCGGTTTCTTTTTTCGGCTGAGGAGTCGAATGGCAACCCACTCCCAACGAAAAAATAATTACTGTAAAAAAGAGGCGATCAACCCGTCCCATCGACCCTGCGCTTTCAAAATAAATTCAAGAATGTCTCGAACCGCCCCGCGCCCTCCTTCCAAGGATGAAACGTAATGGGATCGTTTGAGCACATCGGGCACTGCATCGGCGGGACAAGCGGAAAAACCCACGGCTCGCATGACTGGAATATCAATGAGGTCATCTCCAATATAGGCGGCTTCCTCAAATGACACCCCTCGTGATTTAAGGATTTTTTCAAATGCTTCCTTTTTGGTCGAACATTTTTGAACCAAATGTTGAATCCCCAAATCATTCGCGTTGGATTCAACTGTTTTAGATGACCGCCCGGTGATCCAGGCAAATTCCAACGGCACCCCCCTGTCTCGGATAAGCGCCAGGCACAAACGGTCTTTGGCGTTCCAAGCCTTAACTTCTTCTCCAGAATCGCGAACCACCACATCGCCATTGGTTAAAACGCCATCAACGTCCATCCCTATGATTTTTATTATCTTTGCGCGTTTCACCAATTGAGCTTTTTTCAAAGGCATTCTATTTCATCCAAGGAGTGAGCTCTTTGGGAATTTCTCGAAGACGGTAAGGGGGCGGCACTTTGCTCAAGAAAGTGGAAACCGCAAAATAAGCAAAAATCAAAAACACATACACTCCCGCCAGAACTTTCAGATGCCACTTCCAAGTGGGCTGCCACAAAGGCTCCATCGATTGGGTATGTGCCTCTTCTTTTTGGACGTCCCGTGCATTGTCTTTTTTATTTGGTTTCATGAACTTTTCACCTCTTTAGAAACAGCATCGAGTTTTCGGAGGATACTCAAATAATTTTTCAGTGAACTCAAACGCACCGAATTGGGTCCGTCGGACTTGGCCAATTCTGGGTTGGGATGAATTTCCATAAACAATCCCGCCACTCCCAGCCCCGTGGCCGCCCTCGCCAATGGAAGAATGAACTCCCGTTGCCCACCGCTCGAAGCGCCTTGACCTCCTGGCAATTGAACGGAATGGGTGGCGTCATAAATGACAGGAAAGCCGAAGGATTTCATAATGGCCAAACCCCGCATATCCACCACCAAGTTGTTATAGCCGAAAGAGTTCCCACGTTCGGTCAAAAGAATCTTACGGTTGCCTGTGGATAAAATTTTGGAAATGGCATTTTTCATTTCTTGGGGCGACATAAATTGTCCTTTTTTCACATTCACCGCCACACCCGTTCGTCCGGCTGCCAAAAGCAAATCGGTTTGACGACAAAGGAAGGCGGGGATCTGAATAATATCCACAAACTGCGCCGCCTCCGCGGCTTCTTCAACGGAATGAACATCGGTTAACACCGGGAGCTTAAGCTCCATGCGAACGCGAGATAAAATTCTTAATCCTTCCCGAAGTCCTGGACCCCGAAAGGATTCGACCGATGAACGGTTCGCCTTGTCATATGAACTTTTAAACACATAGGGGATGCGAAGCCCCGCCGCAATTTTCTTAAGTTGAAGCGCCGTTGAAAGCGTGTGTTTTTCTGATTCGATTACACACGGTCCGCCAATAAGAACAAAAGGAAGCGAGTTCCCAAACTTAATGGAACCAACGGAAACAGGGTGGCCGATTGACATCAAAGGCCCCCCATGCTTTTCTTGAGAGCGGCGGATACAAATCCTTGAAAAATGGGATGCGCCTTTAGAGGACGTGACTGAAACTCGGGATGGAACTGCACACCAATAAAAAAGGGATGACCTTTTAATTCCACAATTTCGGGCAAGTGATTTTTCCGGAACTCCCCCACAACCCGCATCCCGTGTTTGGCGAAATTTTTTCTGTAGTGGTTGTTGAATTCAAAACGGTGACGGTGACGCTCTTGGATGAGACTCTTTCCATACAGCGAATAGGCCAATGTGCCCCGGTTTAAATGGCAGGGATAAAGCCCCAAACGCATGGTCCCCCCCAAATTTTTTATTTTCTTTTGTTCTTCAAGAAGGCTGATAATCGGGTTCGGCGTTTTGGCATCGAACTCCGTGGAATTGGCTCGTCTAAGATTCAAAACATTTCGGGCAAATTCGATACAAGCCACTTGCATTCCGAGGCAAATTCCAAAAAATGGGATCTTTTGTTCCCTAGCTATTCGAACGGAGTTTATTTTCCCTTCAATTCCCCTGTCTCCAAACCCGCCCGGGATGAGGATCCCGTGAACACCGGAAAGCTCTTCCTCCAAATCCGGTCCATCCACATCCACATATCGAATTTCCACTTTTGTTTTATTGGCCACGCCTCCATGCAACAGGGCTTCGGCTATTGATTTGTATGCGTCTTTAACACCCACATATTTTCCCGCCACAGCGATTGTGACATGCGACTGAGGCGAACTCAACGTTTCAACCAAGTCGCGCCATTTCTCCAAATCTATACTGCCGCTTCGCTGGCGCAAAAGCATCAACACTTGTTCGTCCATGCCCTGACGATGAAACATGAGCGGGACCTCGTAAATACTTTTAACGTCATGGGCTTCAATAACCGCCTCAGGAACAACACTGCAAAATAAAGCCAATTTTTCTTTGATATCTCGACTGAGTTCTCGATCCGTCCGGCAAACAAGAATATCCGGCTCGATCCCAATTTCTCGAAGTTTCATAACCGAATGCTGCGTGGGTTTGGTTTTCAGTTCTTCCGAAGCTCGAATATAGGGAATCAAGGTCACATGAACATAGAGCACATTGTCCCGCCCCACATCCAGCCTGATTTGGCGAATGGCTTCGAGGAAAGGCAACGATTCGATGTCGCCCACCGTTCCTCCCACTTCGACCAAAACAAAATCGAACCCATCTGAGATTTGGCGAATACGTCGTTTTATTTCATTGGTGACATGGGGAATAACTTGAACCGTTTTTCCAAGAAATTCTCCTCGCCGTTCTTGCTGAATGATCGTGTCGTACACCTTTCCAGTTGTGCAGTTGTTGTGGCGGGACATGTCTTGATCCAAAAATCTTTCATAGTGCCCCAAATCCAAATCTGTTTCAGCTCCATCCGTGGTGACAAACACTTCTCCATGTTGATAAGGGCTCATCGTCCCTGGATCCACATTCAAATAGGGGTCCAGCTTAATCATGGTCACTTTAAATCCGCGCGCCTTGAGAAGCCGACCCAAAGAGGCCGCGGTAATACCTTTTCCCAAAGAAGAAACAACGCCGCCTGTCACGAAAATATACTTCGTCATTTCACTGCTCCTTATTCAATTTGATCCAATTCTTTAGAACTTTTCTCAAGTCTGCCGGGGTATCCACTCCCATCGAGTCGAATTTGGTTTTGACCACAAAAATCGGGATCCCATAATAAAGGGCTCTCAACTGTTCAAGCATCTCGGTCTTTTCCAATGGCGTTGATGGAAGGCTGACAAACCGTAACAAATCTTTCCGAGGATAGACATAGAGTCCCACATGTTTCAACGGTGTGATCCCGGCCATTTGATTTCGTGGGTAGGGAATGGGAGCTCTGGAAAAATATAAGGCTCGACCGTGGTGCCCCACCGCCACTTTCACCACGTTTTCATTATTGAAATCCTGAAAGGCCAAATCCGTCACCGGGGTCGCGATCGCCTTCCTTTTCATTGACAAGGCCACAGCCGCTCGAATGGTTCCCGCTCGAATCAAAGGTTCATCACCTTGAACATTCACGTAATAGGACACTTTCATCTTTCGGGCTACATACGCCATTCTTTCAGTTCCACTTTGCAGCGAACGAGGCGTCATTATCGCCCTTCCACCAAAATTTTCCACCGCCGTCTTGATCCGTTGATCATCCGTCGCGACCACCACCTGGGGCAACGCTCTCCTGGCTCTTTCATAAACCCACGCGATCATGGGTTTGCCATGGATCATGGCCAAAGGTTTCCCTGGAAATCTTGTTGAGGCATATCGAGCAGGAATGACCCCTAAAACTGACATCATGGTCGATGTTTAATTCTCTCCAAGAGCTCTTGCTGACTGACCACCGCTGTGCCCACCTTGGCCACAACCAGGCTGGCGGCCAAGTTGGCCAATTGAGCCGCGATAAAATGGGGCGCCCCCACGGCACGAGCCAAAGAAAAAGTAGACACCACCGTGTCGCCCGCGCCAGTGACGTCATACACTTCTTGAGCCAAGGCCGGAATGGTCCGAGGAGCGACATGAGAATCAAAAAGAGTCATCCCTTTCTCACCCCGGGTAATCAATAAAGAATTGCATTTGAGTTTCTTAAGGATTTTTAAACCCAGCGACAGAAGCTCTTGTTCAGTTTTGGGAGAAAAAACTCGCATCCCTTCAACAGCCTCTTTGGTGTTGGGGGTGATGCAGTCAACCCCTTTATAGGACAAAAAATTCTCAATTTTGGGGTCCACAATAACAGGAATATGATGGAGTTTGGCCGCTCGTAAACAGGTTCGAATCACCTCGGGGGTAATCAGGCCCTTGCCGTAATCAGAGATCACAACGGCCTTCTGTTGAGGAATGAGTCGCTTTAAGGAATTTAATATTTTCTCCCCCAACTCTTTCGATACAGCTCCGCGCTTTTCAAAATCAAAACGCGCCACTTGTTGATGACCGGCAAAAACGCGGTGTTTGGTGATGGTGGGCCGACTGTTATCAACCAGCACAGGGGTCACGTCAATCCCTCGACGTCTTAAATCTTCTCCGATATCTTTGCCAGATTTGTCGTCTCCGACCAACGAGACCAGGGTCGGACGAGCCCCCAGAACCGCCAAGTTGTTAACAACATTTCCGGCTCCTCCTGGCATAAACAAAAACTCTTGAACATGAATGACAGGAACAGGAGCTTCGGGTGAAATCCTCTCCGCCGGTCCACGGTAAGACAAGTCCACCATCAGGTCACCCACCACCAGGACCGGCACCTCTTTAAATTGTTTGACCCAATTGGCCAAGCCCGAATCTACCTTCGGGTTCCTTTTTATTTTCATTCAATTTCCCTTATCATTTCATACTTTGGGTGTCAAAAAAATCGGGTTGTTTATTTTCCAAACGAAAAGTCGGTTAATTCTGCGTCAAATGAACCAATGAAAACTTTCGAACGAATAAGCACCGGCATTTTCTTTTCATCGTTCGTGAGCCAGATGGTCATTTTTCCATCTTTGGCTTTAAAAATACCGTCTCCCAGAAACACCGGTTCAATTCGAAGGCATTCAAACTTGCCCGCTTGCACGTTCACTTTCTGTAGCGAAGGAAGAACATTGACAGCCAATGGATAGACTTCCTCGTCTGAAAAAACCGTCACTTCATAGCGGCTTCCCAATTTCAAAGGCAAAGTCCTCACATAGAAGAAGGCAGAAAGCATATCGAACAAAGGTTGACTGATGGGACCTTCTCGCTCCACCAATTTCCCTTTTCTAACGCGATTAAATTTATAAATCAATTTGTCATAGTCAAATGACGTGTTTCGAATCACTTTATAATGACCTTCTTTAAGATTCTGGTGAAAGTTAAAAGAGATCAACGATTTTTCGTCGGCCGTTGAGGCATTAAAGTCCCGAACCTTGAAAAATGAATCAACAAATCCCGTGGATTCCGCTCGACTTTCCAAATGAATAGTCGACCGTCCTTGAATCTGTGGCCCTTCCGTCACAGTCATGGTCGCAAAACCGGCTTTAATGAATTCATATTTGATGACGAAAGTGAGTTTCTCCCCCAAACAAAAGGCACTGTTTTGAATTTCTTTAAAAACGATGGGATTTTCACTTCTCAAACCCACCATCCCCATATTCCCAAAGGCGGCAACAAGAAATAACGACAGAGCCTTTACTGTGGATTTTTTTTTCAAATTCCCAGCCTCAATTGGGATCCCGTCCCCTTAATCTGTGGAATTTGAATGTCATAGGCCCAATCTTCACCGCGATTAAGTTTAATATCTCTATCAGTAACGCCCCTAAATAAAACCCGTGGAAGAGGAAGACCTGCAATGGCCAGCCGTTGTAAGCGTGTTGAAAAAATATTGTTTTGTGCCTGAACCTCAAGCGCTACAGAAATCGGAATTCCAAATACATTTCCGGCGACGCGAATGAAGGAACCTTCAAATGAAATCTGAGGAGATTGAAGCCACTTTGCTTTTTTCTCAAGTAAAGCCAACAGATCCTCCGCCTGTATCGTGGCCTGTGGTTCAAGCGCTCCCAACCGAGCCAGCTGTATCTCTTGAGTTTCAGAAAAATAAGGAAGATTGATTTGAGGTTCTATCAATTTAACTTTTACGTCGCGCAAGACCACCCCTTTGTAAGTTATTCGAGAGGCTTGAAGCGTTATAAGTTTGAACCGCCCCAAGGCGGTGTCTGCTTTGGAATGCGGAAGAGCTGAAACCACCACATCAGTGGCAGAAATATGCGGGAGTTCCAATTCTTTTAATTCAAGATTGATAAGGGATGGTTCTGCATTTTGTTGAGGAGTCGGATCAAACTGATAGAGAATCCCTTGTGCCCCCTCGGGCAAATCCCACTTCGCTTTTTGTTTATAACTTTTTAAAAACCATGAATTGGGAGTATTGATCACTTCGAGACAGGCATTTGTGGCTTTTAATGAATTGACAGGCCCCAAGTCTCCCGTTTTAACCAGAACAAATTCATTAAATTCAAAGGGACGCCGTTTGCGAGCCCCATGAAATGCAACATCCACAATCCCTTTGGATCGCATGGACACATGCAAACTCTGCCCGAAGAAAAAAGGGTGATTGGAAGCCACAAGAACATGGGGTGGCTTGGGTCGATCCCCATTCAATTCTCTGATCTTTTCTGTTATCTCCTGATGTTTCCAATCGTAGGGCAAAGGGGAACGACCTTCCAGCACACGCGCCGATTGCCACAACAGAGAATAAGATCGACTCATCGTTCCTTGAACATTGGCGCCCCAGAAAATCATCGCAGTAACAAACAAGATAATTAAATAGGGAGACTTTACCGCCACCTGCGATGTCAATGTTGCCACTCCGGAGAGCGACGAAGGGGGGCGACGCCTTTCTATCAGGGCTGTCAGGACAGATAAAGAAGAGGCCGTTAAGAGCGCCACCGCGGGGAGAGCTGGAGCGAAATAGCGCGTGTTCCTGTTTCGGATTAAGCTAAACAAGACAAGCGTTCCCAAAAACCAAAGAAAAAGCGGTCTCAGTTTTGGTTTCCAAAAAACAACAACAAGGCCTGGGATGGATAACAAAAGAAAAATCAAACCCATTTGCTCCCCAAAACTGAGTGGATACCAAAATATATTGGCCAGCCCCGACATGTGGGTCCCGCTCGCGGGAGGCAAGCCTGAAAGCTTGGGAATTCGGATCATCATCGGAACAAAATTCTGAACATACCACGGAGCCATCAATAAAAAGCTGATGCCAAAAGAGATAAAAATATTTCTGATATTTTTTAACCTCAGAGCTTTCCACAAAGAAGGAATCAATGGAAAAAGAAAATAAGCCAAAGCGGTCCATTTGGTCAGCATAGCCAGACCCAAGGAAACCCCGAAAAGTACGGACCCCCTTAATTTGGAAAAATTCTCGGAGGAATGGAGACAGTAAAAACCCACCGAAACCCACGCGATGAGAGACAAGTCAATTAAGGTGTTGCGGCTCAGCTCAACAACAATGGGATAACAAGTGACCATGGCCGCGGCGGTGAACCCGACCCAGGCATCCATCATTTTTTTCCCAATCAGAAACACCATCAGTATCAGCAAACACAAATAAAAATAATTAATGACAGAGCTTGCGTCGGTGACATCAGAGAAATACGACACAGTAGGCGCCAACATCAAATGGTAAAGGGGCGGATAATTCCATTCCACCGGCCGAAAAAAATGGTCGACCGGTCCTTGTTGAAATCGATCTCTATAATCAAAAGCGATATTGGTATGCGTGGATTGGTCCCAGGCGAGCGGGTTGGTGTCTTTTTTCACCCAGGAGAACAGAGACATGCCGTTGATCACCATCAACAAAAGCAAAGCGACAATCCATCGGGACATTGAATTGGAATGAAACATATCGCGGCTTAGCCGCAACCCAACAAGGGATCAAGCATGGCCGTCGTCCCGGCCCATATTTTAAAGGATGTGTACGCCGAGAAGAGCATAAGCCGGGACCCAGCCTCTCCGGAGGGGGAGGTGATCCCATCACACCTTCTGCCGGAACGACTAGGCCCCGGCTTATACACTTGCCAACCATCACTCCGCTTAAAAACTAGGCCGGGGCGACGGCGTACTTCAAACATTTCTTCGTATAAAAACAAGATCATACGATTCCATTTCATATATGTGGCGAATCTACCTAAATTGAGGGAAGGAAAGTATCCATCTCGCGGCGGTGGAAATATTGCTTGTTATTTTTTTAGCCACCCCCTTTGCTTTAAGTCGATTGGAACGACCAAATCCTGTCAGCACCAACACCCCGGGAATGTTAAGTTTGGAAGACATGTTCATATCGGTCATTTGATCCCCAATGACAAATGACCTTTTGAGGTCCAAATTTAAATCGCGCGCGGCTCGGCGCGCCAAAGCAACGCCCGGTTTTCGACAAAGGCAACCCGCTTCTGGGTGGTGCGGGCAAAAATAAATACCATCAACCCGAGCCCCTTTTTTAGCCAAAATCTTTTTAAACCGCTGATTTATTTTCGAGAGTTGCTTAAGTGAAAAATAACCTCTTCCCACCCCGGATTGATTGGTGATCACCACAAGTCGAAACCCCGCGCGATGAAGATTTCGCAACGCTTCGTAAACACAAGGATAAAAGAAAATTTTTTCGGGATCCGATAAATAGCCACGCTCATCAATGAGAGTGCCATCCCTGTCAAGAAATACCGCCGGCTTAAGCTTCTTCATGACCGAACGGACTCATCAAAATTCCCATCATCAACCAAAAAATCATGGCCACTTCTTGATCTTTGGTCCAAGATTCGGTTAAACCCGCCACGAGAAAACAGACAAACATTCCTCCCATTGCCGGGCGCAACGGATCACGCCAAAACCAAATCTTCCACCAGATCACCACAAGAATCCAAATAAACAGGCCCAACCCCACCGCTCCCAACTCCAATGTGATTTGTAAATACATGTTGTGCGTTTCCGTCCAAACTCTCTCTTCAAGAGAAATGGGATCGATGCTTTTAAGTTTGACCCCTCTGAGGCCATGCCCCATCAACGGACGTTCTTTTATTCCGTTCCATGCACCTCGCCAGAGATCGTAACGGGTGGATTTGCTGTACTGATCTCCCACCGATCCAGACGAAGAGGAAACAACACTCAGCACACGTCCTCTTATTTTTGGAGAAAAAGTGAGAACCAAGGAAATAGACCCCAACAAAACAAGCAACGTGGTCAAAAAGAACCGCCGCCCCTGAAGGGCTCCAAACACAAGAATCCCAACGGCCAAACCCACCCAAACGCCGCGACTTTGCGAAAACAGAAATCCCCCGGCCATTAAAAGGACGCTGAGAAGAAGCCCGAAAGATTTCTTCACATTTGAAAACCGGGACTGAAGAGCAAGAGCCCCTCCACTCAAAACAAGGAAAAAGCCGGGAACCATACTTTCAGCATAAGTAATTGGATGGCTTCTAAAGCCTTGGGCTCGCTCGTTGTTAAGCGCGAGTTCATGCACCAACCACTGCGGCCATGACGTCATGAATTCTGGAATCACGAACGTTCTCTGAAAAGGCAAATAATTAACTTTGCCCACATACTGCAAAATCCCCCAAAACCCAACAAAAACAGAACCCCAACAAAGCCATTCTTGCAACTTCTGTTTTTCAATTTTGTTCAACGCGTTGGCGGCCCAAAAGAAAAGCAGCAAAGCGGATTGGTTGCTCAACATATCTCGAATTCCGGTGGTCTGTTGAAACACCACCAAAACAAGGGTCCAAAGAACGAAAAGGAAAATGGGAATATCCAATGGCGTTTTAAAGAGTTGGTCTTGTTGAAAACCCGTTCTTTTCCAAGATTTCACCGCCCGCCAGAACCATTCGATGAGTAAAAGACCAGCCAAAATTTCAGCAACAGATATGGAAATATTCAGGGCCAAACCAAAAAGGGCCAGAAACATCAGCCTCGAGGGAGGAAAAAATTTCATTGAAACCAATTATACATGAGTGATTTTTTTTATTTCTTCAAACACTTCCTGCACAGAAAGTGAACGCAAGGGAATTTTCTGAAGCACCTTAAACCGCCCCTTCCCCTGGGGTCGGTAACGACTGGGATCGGTGGAACCAAAAAGTGAAATCACAGACGTTCCCAGCGCTCCCGCCACATGACCGGGCCCCGAATCTCCTCCGATATATAAACAAGCATGAGACAGGAGTTCTTTTAGCTGTCCCAAGGTGGGTGACAATATTTCCACTTGAGATTTTGAGAGAACTTCTCGCAGGCCATCAAGCCTTGATTCTTCGTCAGGCCCCACCAAAACCAAGAATTTAAACGATGGATATTCCTGAAATAAAAGCTGAATGAGTTTTCCCCAGGAAGAAAGAGGCCAATTTTTTTCCACATCTCCAGAAAAGAAGTGAAGCGCCATTATTTTCCCGTTCTGAAACTTCTTTTCCTGTGACCATCCCCGCCACCAACCTTCCTCTTTTTCTGTTACCTCGAGAAACGGAAGATATTGTTGGCTCTTATTTTTCTCAGCGTCCCGCTGGATTAAATCCAAATGGATATCAATCATATGATGAGCGGTTTCAGAAAAGGTCTGGGGGTGGCTTAAAAAAAATCGGCTTTTTCGCCGATCGTACCCCACCCGTTCTGGGATACCCGCCAGCCAACAACACAACGCGCGGCGCCATTCTGTATTGAGCAAATACACACGGTCATATTTCGCCTTTTTGATATCTCTCCAAACACGAAAAAATTTTCTCAGACCTCCTTTTGCATGTCCGGGGGATTTGTCCCAAAAGGGATCAGCAGCATGCAAGGAGTCAATCAAGGAATGCCCCGCAAACAAATCAGCCACATATTCTTTGACCCAAAAACCCACATGAGACTCAGGAAAAATCTCCTTGATGAGCCTTAACGAGGCAGAAGCCATGACCGCATCCCCCAAATTATCCAAGGCAACCACCAAAATCTTTTTTGGACTGGGTTCTTCTCTCAATCTTTTTTCCGTTTCCATCGGTTATGAACCCAAAACCAGTTTTCGGGATATCGTCGAATAATATTCTCGATATTGTCTGATATGGCCTGGGTGTGCGCTTTAATGGAATTCTCACCCGTAATTTGAGGCGGGGGCAAAATGGGGGGCGTGAATCGAGCTCGAAATCCAGCGCCTTCTCGCTCAACATAGGTGATGATGACAGGGGCTTGGGTTCTCGCATGAAGCAAAGCCGGCAAGGTGGTTGTAGCGGCTGGCCGACCAAAAAAGGACACAAATTCCCCTCCCGTATAAAGATTCTGATCGATGAGTATTCCAATCATATGATGGGCCTTGATCCACTTGAGAGAGGCCTTCACCGCTTGACGATGAAGAATAATTCTTGTCCCTCCCAAACCTCTTTTCTTTTGAACCCATTCTTCCACATAGGGGTTTCGCATGGGGCGCGCGATCGCGGTAAACTCAGGAAAACGGGCGGCAATGGCGGCGCCAAGGACCTCCCAATTACAATAATGGGCCGCCAATAGAATGACTCCGGTCTTCTGTTTTACGAAGTTATCCAGTTGATCCACTCCTTCCCAAATGAAAGGAAATTTCTTGGAATTCTTAAGAATCTCCTGAAGCCGCAAAAATTCAACAGCCACGCGTCCCAAGTTTTTCCAAACCGCCCAGGCGGTTCGGTGACGCTCATTTTCAGGCATTTCTGGAAAAGCCCGTTCCAAATTGGACAAGATAAGCGCGTTTCGCTTGGGAATAATTTTGGAGAGAAAAACTCCCAATCCCATCCCAAGCTGTATGGCCAAGGGGAATGGAAGCGAACAAAAAAAACCATCCAGGAGTTTCACCAAAACAAACTCTGCCACATGTTTCAAACGTTTCAAGATATCACCCTTTTCAAAACTTCCCAAAACTTTGATTCGTCTTTTTCTTGAAATGAAAAAGTCTGTTCGACAACCAACGCGTCCAAATCCCACTGCTTTAATTTGACCCAATCTTTCTCTGTGGTGACCAACAGCCCCCCCAGTTTTTCGACCGCGTTCTTTATTTTTTCCGCGTCGTGGGGTTGATAATTAAAATGATCACGATATCTCAGCGGAACGATTTGAGCCCCTTCCATGGCCAATTCTTTTTCAAAGGCGTCAGGATTCCCAATGGCTGACAAGGCCACCACCCTTTTTCCTTTGATAAAGTTCCACGGCACAATATGTGAACCCTTCATTTGGCGCAATTGACTTTTGAACTGCCCTGTGAGAATGGGGCTGGAGGGATTTTTTGAGTGGATAAGCGCTCGTAGTTTTTCCAAATCCATGGATGAAACCAAGTGAGAACGGGTGATAACAATTAGATCTGCTCTCGCCAATGCCGCCAAAGGTTCCCGGAGAGATCCTGCTGGCAACAAACAATCATCTTCCAAATGGGAAGTGGCATCAATACACACGATGTCTAAATTTCGGCGAAGCCGCCAATGCTGGAACCCATCATCCAACAGAAAAACATCAAGGGAGTTGGTTTTGAGCAACTGTTCGGCACTCTTTAACCGTTGGGGGCCCACTCCCAAACAAACGCCAGGGCACTTTTCTTTCATCAGAGTGACTTCATCAACGCCATACCCCCGGGTCAAAATGGCGGGTTGAACGCCCCGTTCTTTTAGTCCCCGTGCCATATAGATGAGGATCGGCGTTTTTCCTGTGCCCCCCCAGGTGAGGTTCCCAATTGAAACCACGGGTTTGGGAAGCGTGACGGCGCGTCTGGATTTCCACCACCGGTCAAGACGCAACCCTCCAAAATAGAGGAGGGACAAAGGGTAAGCCAGACGTCTCAGGTTTATAACCTGGATTGACCGCGGGTCAGTTGAAGATGAAAGTCAATCATGGTGTCATCCCCGCGAACAAACACACGTGGCAAGTTGTAGGGAGAGTTTTTGATTTGGTCCAGATTCCACTTGCCCGCATGAACTCCCACCGCGATTCGGTATCCCACCTCTTTGACTTTTTCTCGAATGCTCGGAACATCTTCACCCGAGCCGTAGGGATAGGCAAAGGTGTGAGGCGCTTCTTCTAAAAATTCCGTGATGATGGATCGGCTTTTTTCCATCTCAACCTTAACTTCTTTCATTTCAATTTTCTGGAGATTCGGATGATTCATGGTGTGAGACCCAATTTCCCATCCCGCTTTCTGGAGATCTTTGAGTTGCGCCCAAGAAATCATGTTGATCCGAGTTTCAGATTTTGGATCATGCCAGCGATTGTCCCAACCAACGGTTTGAACCACCACAAAAAGAACGGCCTTAAATCCGAAATCTCTAAGGATGGGAAATGCATTTTCATAATTATTGGCGTACCCATCATCAAACGTAATGATCACGGGCCGGGGAGGAAGGGGATGATTGTTGTCCCAATGCGCGTACAATTCTCTGAATGTTATAGGTGTGTATTGATGTTCAGCCAAGTAAGCCAACTGATTGCGAAAAACATCCGTCGAAACCCACAACTTTTTTAATTGGGAACCTTCTGGAGGGTCCCCCACCTTGTGATACATGAGAATGGGAATGCCTGGCCGAGACGGACGCCACCAGTTCCAACGCGCGCTTAAAGCGCCCACCGCCGCAACAGCAAGACCTGAAACCAAAGCCGAGATCATATTTTCTCCTGAAGTTCACGTAATTTTAAAAACTTGAGCCAAACATAATAGGAGGAGAGAAGCGCATAGGTCAAACCCGCCTGACCATCCAAAAACCCCATCTTTAATCCATATCGAACCACAAACTCCAGAGGCAATCTCAAATGATGCCACCAATGAAACCGCTCTCCGGCTTCCCATTTCTTTTTGGCGATGGCGCTTGTGTATTCATTGCATTTTTCAAGATATTCCCTTAAATCCCTGTAACTTTGATGATCAATGGCTCCTTTTAATTTTCCGATCGTTCCCTGCGCGCGAATTCCCTCATGAACACTTTCGGCCCCATAGGACGCTCCCTGTTTTTTAAAAAGTCGCAAATGAGTTTCATTTGCCAAACCGCCAAAACGCAAACGTCGCCCCATAAAATAATGATGGAAGGGAATGAAATACCCCCCAAACAACGCCGAATCTTTTTTCTTAAGGGTCTCAAGAATTTCTTCTCGAAGAGCAGGCGTCACGCGTTCGTCGGCGTCAATGTTAAGGACCCACGGCCCCTGAGCGAGATCAAGGGCATATTGTTTCTGGCGACTGTACCCCTCCCATTTTTTTTGAAAAATTCTGTCGGTATAGAGGCGTGCTATTTCCAAGGTTCGATCCGTTGAACCCGAATCGACCAGGATGATTTCCGAAGCAATATCTTTCACAGATGCGAGACACTGATCGATGTCATGCTCTTCGTTTCGTGTGATTATAATGATGGAGAGGTTGAATGGCGTCAACATGATGTGTCGCAATACTAATAGTAAGGCGCACTCCAGGACAAATATATTTTTGTGAGGTGAAAGTTCGTTTAAGAAACTCCCCGCTGCGATTTACTATCGAGTTCTATTGTTAGAAGAATATCAAACCCACCTTAGTTAAGAGGCTTCGACTCCAAGACTACTCGTATGGGTTATTCAAGTGGGATACTGAAATCCCTTTTCTCGCCATTGTTCAATCAATTGTGGATTATGTGGATAAAGCTGTGGATAATTGGGTGTAAATACGTTCCATTTTCGTGATGGTCTCCAAAATATCGAATTTTTTGACCTTTTTAGCTGCATTTTCCACGATCTCTTGAGTTTTAGGGCCTGCCTTATATGCCAAAAGTAGCGACTCGGCCAACGCCGCGGGATCCTGAGGCTTGGCCAAATATCCGGTTATACCAGGCTCCACCAATTCAGGAATTCCCCCCACCGCAGTGGCCACAACGGGGACATGCAGAGCCATGGCATCTAAAATCGATGTTCCGAGCCCCTCCTCTTTGGAGGAGAGACAAAACACGTCAAATGCGGCCAAATAGTCCAAGGGATTTTCTTTAAATCCCAACAATTGAATGTGGTTTTCAAGGCCCAGCGACCTGATCTTTCTCTCCAATTGGGGTTTTAATTCCCCCTCTCCAACAATGATCGCTTTAAATGATGGAACCTCTTTTCTAAAGATCGCTAAGGCCTCTAAAAAATTATTTTGATCTTTATGGGGGGCCAAGGCAGCCACTTGACCAATCAAAAAATGGCTTTCCGGAACTCCCAGTTTATCTTTGGTGAACGGTTGAACGCGTTCATAACGTTTAAAATCCACCCCACTTGGAACGACGGTAATTTTTCGTTCCGGGACATCGCTTTCAATCAAAACCTTTTGGACGCCCTTTGAAATAGCCACCATATGATTCAGCTGTGAATACTTCCATCTTGAAAAAAGATTTTGACCGACAGGAAAATCCACCCGGCGCGTGGCCACAATTGGAATACGGGTTCCCAAACGGGATAAAACAGCCAAGGATACCCCATGGCCCGTGTGAGCATGGAGCACTTGAATATTCTGTTTTTTGATCCTCTGATTCACAAAGTGCGCCGTAACAAAATCCCATTCCCCCCACGGGTGAACTTCCATGATCTCAGCCACTTCGCGAGCCCTCTCACTCAACGGACTCCCCTTGCGAGAGACCAGAACATTTAAATGACCGCGGGCTTTGAGACCCTCCATCAATGAGAGAACCTGCTGTTCTCCTCCGCGCCACGATCTTTCGGTGTCAATGTGCGCGATGCGCAATGCTTCCATAAACTCCCAGAGTTTTACTCAGTTGAATCTCAGGACTGTATTTGGATTCGGCCAAGGCGAGGGCATTGTTCCCCAGTCGTTCGATTTTCTCTGGTTCCCTCAAAAGCTTCAAAATGGCCTCTCCCATAGCGGAACCGTCACCGGGCGAAACCAAAAAACCTGTTTCATTGGGTTCTATGAGCTCCGGTAAACACCCCACCAAGGTTCCCACCACCGCGCGCCCCACCGACATCCATTCAAGACAGGCCCGAGATATTTCTTCGCTTCCAATCGAAGCAATTACGCCCAAAGAACAACTTCTCATGAAATCTCTCGCGGAAGCTTGATATCCCCGATAGCTCACGGATTTCTCGATCCCCAACTCTTTTATTTGGTTGTGAAGAAGATCAAAGGTGACATTGGCCTCCTTTCCAGCGATCAAAAATTGTGCCTGTGGGACCTCTTTCACCACATCTGCCGCCGCTTCCAAAAACGCCGCATGTCCCTTCACGGGGTCCAACCGTCCCAAAATTCCAATCTTGTTCAATGGGAGGGGATTTGGATCCAAATCAACCGTCACAGAGGGATATACAACCTGAACGATATTTTCTCCCAAACCCAACGTCTCTTCATACGAGCGGGCTATGTGCGCGGAGGCCGCAATGACAGCGGCCGTTTTAGAATAGAGAAAACGAGCCAGTGGATGCGAACTTAACGGACGCGCATCGCCTCTGGTTCGAACGATTGGAACGTCACGGGGACCAAGCGCCAAGGCCCACGTGTGGGTTCGGCCGGTGTGCGCGTTGATAATGTCCCAGGATTTCGCATGAAGTAACCGCCGAAATGAAAGAAGGGAATCTATCGAATAAACATTTAAGCCCATCGCGCGGGCCATTTGAGCTGGTTTTTTCTCGGAAAGAACTCCGAGGCAAGCGTCATGCCCCGCCTGAGAAAGCAACTGGGTTATTTGAAGGGCATATTGGGTGAGGCCCGAATCCCAACGTTCATCGAGCAAATGCAAAATTTTCATGACGACTGAACCACCCCCTGGGCCTCTTCCAACAAATCAGACGCCACATAGAGAACCGCATTCACATCGATATCCATCATACATTGGTGATGCCCCAACGGACATCTTTCGTCGCCATGAAGGGTGCAGGGTCGGCATGCCAGGTTCACCACTTCAGCCACTCGGGAGGTGGCGCGATAAGGGGCAAACCCAAAAGCGCGCACCGTGGGTCCAAATACCGCCACAAGAGGAACCTTAAGCGCCTCGGCCACATGCATGAGCCCCGAATCATTGGTGAGCAAAAGGGAAAGTTGAGACATGATATCGATCAACTCTTTCAAATCAGTCCATCCCGCCAAATTTTTACAGGGAACCCGAACCAACTTTGACACTTGCTCAGCGGCTTCTCTGTCACTTTTATCTCCCAGAATCACAATCTCCGCGTTTGGAAAGGCTCCCAAGCGGTTTGCGGCATCAGCAAATCGATCAGGAAGCCAACGTTTCGTCTTGTGTTTGGCGCCCGGCGCCACGCCAATCAATTTCTTTTTTGGCTCAATTCCGTGAGCGGAAAGAACTCCAGAGATATTTTGAGGATAGAGTTGCGTATCTTCATGAACCAAAGGAACGTCCAGGGGTTTAAGACAATCCAAAATTCTTTCGCGAACGGATCGTTTCAGAGAAGACGGCGTTCGTTTGAAATATAGAACCATATTCCGCGCCCAAGTGGCTTTGTCAACCACAACCGTCATCGGGCCTCCGGCAAGAAGCCGAATGATCCAGGACCGCAGGTTACCGTGCAAGTCTATGATCACATCAAATTTCTCCATTCGGATTTCATCGGCCAATTTGGAAAACGTTTGTTGGGTGGGATCAAATAAACGCACGTGATCCACAAAAGGATTTCCATCAAATACCGAAACAAAAGCGGGACGCGTCAACACGGTTACTTGTGATTCAGGCCACCTGGCCCGCAAATTGGGATAGAGCGCGGTGGTTAATACCACATCCCCCAAACTGGAAAATCGAATGACCAATATTTTCATGATTTTGGGGAACCTAACATACGCCCTGTAAAAGTTCATTCATGGCTTCGGCCGCTCGCAAAGCGGCCCCTTGTTTGGATTCAATATAATGAACCCCTGCCGCTCCCATACTGAGGCGCAGAGATTCGTCGGTGGCCAACTCAAAAATATCATTCACGACATCCTCCTCATGCCGAGCTTGTCTAGCGGCCCCTACAGCCTTGAGATCTCGCGCTTCCTCATGAAAATTTTCCATGGACGGACCAAAAAGAACGGGGATTCCGCTCGCCGCCGACTCCAGAGGATTTTGACCGCCATGCGAAACCAAACTACCGCCAACAAATCCAATGTCGCCCAAGGCCGTTAATTCTTTCAAGTCACCGAGCGTATCCACAAGCAATATATCGGACTCCCAGGAATGCGATTCTTTAACTTTGCTCCAAAGGGACCAAGACTGAGGCACCCCCCCCAGCAATCGAACCACCTCAGAAATTCTTTCGAGTCGACGAGGAGCTATAATCAACCTCAGACGATTTTCAGTCTTTTTAGAAAAAATACTCAAAAGATTTTTTTCCTCACCCGCCCACGTGCTTGAGGCCACAACCAAAATACCATCAGAGGATCCCAAAATTTCATTTCGGAGACGCATTTTTTCCTGTTGTGCTTCTTGGGAAGGATAACGCGGGGTCAAATTGTCGATTTTTGTGTTTCCCGCAACTCTTATCCGTTGAGGCGGAGCGCCCAATTCCACAAATCGCCGACCGTCCAGTTCCGTTCGCACAAACAAAACCGAAAATGAGGACAAAATTCTCTCTGCAAGCGGACGAAACAAACCCCAGCCAGACCGACTCTTATCCGACAACCTTCCATTGATCAGCATCACTGGAATTCGATTCTTTTTTAGATTGATTAACAATCGAGGCCACAACTCTGTCTCCACAATTCCAACCATTGCCGGACACAGTCGCTTAATCCATGAAGAAACAACAAAAGGATAATCGAGTGGCAAAAGTTGAACATGAATTTCAGGTTGTTCTCTTTTCACCAACTGCCTGGCTTCTGGAGTGCTGACTGTGAGGATCAACTCGAGCAGCGGGTTCTTTTTGAGATGCCGTAAAACGGGTCGGAGGGCTTGCCATTCTCCCACCGAGGCGGCGTGCAACCACACCCGTTTTTTTCCGCTGGAAATCGGAACAGGAGGAATAAGCCGTTCTGTCAGAAATGACAAGGTTCTTTTTCCTCCAAATCGAAAGAGAGAGAAAATAAAAACAACGGGAATAAAAACAAGCGAAAGAACGGTGTAAAAACCGTACAACACAGCGCCCATGAAACTTTCGAACCAAGAGGGCAGTTGACGCTTTACAATTTCCGCTTCCTGAACATTTTTATTTAAAGCTTCGCGAACCAAGGTTTGCGCCTTTTCAAGTACCATGTCTTTTGGAATATAAAAAGGGCGGCCGTGGGCCACCACAATCCGGGAAAAAGGGAGCGGCATCATAAATTTGTCCCAACTGTTAAAAATGATCGCTCGGGTTGAAACAAAGGTTGCTGGGATTATGGGCACGCCTGATTTCTGCGCGGCCATCACAACGCCTCCATGAACAGTTTGCACTGGCCCCCGCGGACCATCGGGAGTAAATCCGATTTGTTTTCCGTTTTCCGACAGATCGCACAATTCACGAAGAGCCAATTCCCCCCCACGACTGCTTGACCCCCGAACCGCGTTAAGTCCCAAACGTTTCATGACTTGCGCTATATATTCCCCATCTTTGCTCCGGCTCACGATAATATGGACCCCCTCCGATCGATGCGCGTAGGCCAGAAAAACCTGCGCGTTGTGCCAGAAGGCGTAAATGGCGGGTTTTAGTTTTCGACGGAATTCAAGAAAGCAGGAATCATCCCATTCGTGGACAAACGAGGTTTTTCCCACCAGATAAAGATATCCGGCTCCCACCCAGCCGGCCAATATGTGAATCAAACTTGCTTTGGGCTTTGCTGAGTTCAGGCGAGTTTTTTCTTTGATGCCAATGAAGCGCGTTTCTTTTTCGACATGGGCCACCAAGCCATAAGGGCAATCCGGGTGAATCGAGGAGAAAGATGCTGAGCATGATCTACCGTCACCCCTTCTTGTTGGGCTTCCACCAGCGGTAGGATTTCGGTAAGGAAAATGGGGTCGGATACAAGAACGGGATCGGAAAGATCACAGTCATCGTTTTTGGCGTCATCCGTTAAGAGTCGCATAAGAAAATGAAGGGAGGCATCGGCCGCGTCTTCACTGAGGGCCGTAACAACCAAGGAGCGTTGTGTTTCCCCTTTCATGAGAAGCTCCGACAAGTAATCTTCCGCTCCGGATCCAATGGTGGCCACAAGGGCACTCACCGCAATAGCTTTGGATAAGCCGGCTTGTTGAAGGGAGGGTTTAAGAACTGAGGGAACATCTTCCTGAGCCCAAGTGGTGTAGAAGGCTGACGGAACCACATGTTTCAAAAATGCTTCACTCTCAGAAAGCAAAGACTCTTCAAGTTCCTCCGGCAATTGTTTCACTCCCATAATAATTTTCAATATACGGGCCACCGAAGAAAGCCGGGACTTTATGCGGAATTTTTTTACTTTCATTTTTTGCGGGGCCTTATGCCTTCCGAGCCATTTCCCATTGATGGATCAACGTGATGGCCACCCCGATGGTCGAGTAGGATCCAATTAAAATACCAAAAGTCATCGCGGCCGCGAAATCGAATAGAACCTCTCCTCCAAAAAAGAGACTGGAAGAGGTGATCAAAGCGATAAAGGAGGTGATCAAGGTGCGGCTCAGCGTCTCATTGATGCTCCGATTGTATAAATCGCGTAGGGATTCTTTTCGCGAGGACCGGATATTCTCTCGAACACGGTCGAAAATGACGATGGTGTCGTTGATGGAATAACCGGCCAGAGTCAGAAGCGCCGCGATAACGACGAGGGTTATCTCTCTATGAAGGAAGACCAACAACCCGAAAGTTATGAAAACATCATGAGCCAAAGCCAAAACTCCAACGGCCCCCCATATCCAGTTCTTGAACCGGATCGCGACATAAATAACGATGACGAGCAACGAGCCCAGGATGGCGATGAGCGCATCCATGGCGAGCTTTTTACCGATCACGGGACCCACAAATTCAACCCGGTCTGGCAATTCTTTCACATTCCCCGAAAATGAAGATTGCAACGTTTTGAGCAGACGCGCGGTAATGTCTTCCTTTGATTGTTGGCCCTGTTTCAAACGAACAATAATCGAATGATCGGCCGGTTGCGTTTGAAGTGAAAAGCCCTCAAATCCGCCCTCATTCAGGGAGGATCGAATTTGATCGATCGGAGGGAGTTCTTTAAACCCAATCTGCAACAGAGTTCCCCCCGTGAACTCAATGCTCATTTCAGGCCCCACCTTCAAGATGCCGAAAATTCCCGCCAAAATCAGCAGGAGCGACAATCCGTAGCAATAAACTTTCTTTCCTATAAAGTCGATGTTTGTATTTTTAAAAAGTTGCATAGAAACTCCCTTTAAATACTGAGCGTTTTGGGGCGGCGAAGAAAAACCCATACGTCATAAAATATTTTTGTGGCGAAAACGCAGGTGAACATCGAGATGGCCAAACCCAACATCAGTGTGATGCCAAATCCTTTCACCGGGCCTGTGCCAAATTGAAACAGAAATGCCGCGGCCAATATGGCCGTCACATTTCCGTCCCAGATCGCCGAGAAGGCCTTATCATATCCTTCCTCAATGGCGTATTTGACGTCCTTCCCCAGAGCAAGTTCTTCTCGAATGCGTTCCATAATGATGACGTTGGCATCCACGCTCATGGCCAATGACAAAATGACCCCAGCGATTCCAGGCATGGTCATCGTGGCTTTAATCCATGTCATGATGGCGAAAAGAATGATGATTTGAAGAAGCAGGGCGGCATCCGCCAAAAGACCCGAAAACTTGTAATAAATCACCATAAACAAAATGACCAATGAGAACCCCACCAGCATCGCTTTCGCGCCGGCCCGAATTGAATCCTCACCCAACTCGGGCCCCACCGTACGTTCTTCCACCACCGACATGGGAGCCTGAAGATTTCCGGAATTAAGGATATTGGCCAATGTTTTGGCTTCTTGCGCGTTGAAACTTCCCGTGATCTGTCCGCGCCCCCCAGGGATGCGCGATTCAATTCTTGGAGCGGATTGGATCATGCTGTCAAGAACAATGGCCAGACGGTCATTGATGTGAGCACTTGTGAGCGCCTCAAACAATGTGGCCCCTTCGGCATCGAGCTCAAATCCGATGGAGAGACCTCCCACCGTCATACTGTTGCCCATTTCCACACGCGCTTGCTTTAGATATTTTCCCGTTAATTCCGCTTTGTCAGTCACAAGAAGATACCCGCCTTCTCGTTGCGGCAACAACTGTGTTCCTGCTGGCAACAATTTTTTTATTTCTTCAGGCAAACGCCCGCTCACCACGTCTTCTGGGCGCACCCCTTTTTTAGAAACTTCGTCCAGTATTTTCACCAAGGCCTCATCGTCTTTTACCAGCCGAAATTCCAAAAGCGCTGTTTTCCCAATGATACTCTTCGCCTCTTCGCTTCCATAGACGCCGGGCATTTGGATGACAATAAACTCTCGGCCTTGACGCGCCACAAAAGCGTTGGCCACTCCGAGACCATCGATCCGGTTGTTGATAACGATCATGTTTTGATCAATGGCCCGATGCACTGTTTCATCGCTCACGTCTGGAAGTTTGCTCAAATCCAATTGATACACCAAATGCACTCCCCCTTGAAGGTCAAGACCCAACGGGATGACTTCTCTGACCAGTGGATTTTTTCGTTTGGCTTGCTCCTGACGTTCTTCAATCGGAAGACTGTACCACAGAAAATTGGGATAGAGTTTATAGAGAGAAAACCCTACCACAAGAACGATGATGATGGTTTTCCAGGTGAGCTTGTTGTTCATTTTTCCACCAGAACCGGTTCAATGACAGGGGTTTCGGGTTTTAATACCTCTTGGACTCCCGAGCGTTTCAGCTTGGCTTTTGTTTCATCGTTTAACTTGATATCGAGAACGTCCGCTGAAACGTTCACCACGGTTACGATCAAGCCTCCTTGTGTGACAATCCGGTCCCCTTTTTTAATGTTGCTGAGCAAGTTTTCTCTTTCTTTACGTTGTTTGGATTGAGGTCGAATAAGAAGGAAATAAAAAACCACCACCATAAACAAAATGGGAAACCATTGAACCCAAGCCGGAGGGGGCGGCGCCGATGGATCGGGATTGGGCCTAGACGCCATGGCCCAAAGAGAATGATTGGCCTGGGTCAACAAAACAATCGAGAAAAGTAACAGGTTTGATAGTGACTTCAGAGTCTTCATCCCGGCCAGAAGATTGCCGAGGCGACAAGGGAGCCGATTAACTGGGGATATTTTCATAGGTATTTCTTTTCCTTTCTTGTTTAAGATTTTAAAAGTGAAACTGCCGCGCCCAAACGAACGCGGATATTACCATCCTCAAGAGTCTTTGAAGCGAGCGCCACCATTTTTTGATCCGGGATATCCGATAAGGCCAAGGCGGCTTTGGCTCGTGAGTCCACATCGTTTGAATTAAGCGCGGCTTCTAAAATGGGAAGTCCATAGGCATCACCCAGTTTCCCGATCGCTCCAGCCGCCGCAATTCGAACCAATGAATTCGGATCGGCCAAAGAAGCTTTGAGGTTGGGAATTTTGTCAACAGCCCCCATTTCTCCCAAAGCCCAGGCCGCCGTTTCACGAACCAGTCCATTTTCATCTGTTAAGAGAGGAGTTACGGAGGAAGATGACTCTTTGGCTTTCACTCCCGCTAAAGCTCTTAACGCAGCGGCTCTAATATCGGCCTCCGGATCAGAAAGGAGGTTTTGCATCGGCTGAACAAACCGGTCGTCTTTCATGGCTTCAAGAGCTTCAATGGCCGCTAAACGGACCCCCCGATCTTGGTCTTTGAGGGCGCTGACAAAAACCACCGCTTCACTTTTGTCACCCATCAATGCCAATGCCACGGCGGCACCATCGCGAACGCGACCATCATTGTCTCGTTTGGCGTCTTTGAACACGGGGATGAGAGAAGGATCATTAAAAAGGCCGAGGGTTTTGATGGCTTCGCCTCTCAATCGGCCCCGCGCCAGTGATTTCATTTTTACCAAAGCGGCCAAGGGGCCCGACGCTTCCTTGGGAGATTCAGCGGAGGATTTCATCAGAGTTAAAAGCGTTTGTTTTCCAGCGGGATTTCCTTTTCGAATGAGGCTTCGGGCGGCCCAGATCTGCACATATTCACTTTCATCTTTCAGAGAAGAGAGAAGCGCATTGGTGGCCTGCTCATTGTTGACATATTCCAACGCTTGAACCGCTTGTTCGCGCACAGCCGAATCATTTGAGGTGAGCGACTCACGCACAACGGACCAGGCCTTGGATTGAATGGATTTTTTGGTGTTGGTTTTGGGGGATCCGGCGAAAACCATCACCCCCAGAAAAATGAAACAAAATATAAAAGCCGCGAAAAGGCCCCAAAGCGGACGATCAGAACGTGTTGTTTTCGGGATTATATTGAGCAAGGAATTTTTGTTTTTCTTCTCGGTAATTTCCATTAATGATGGCGGATCGAATTGAACGCAGCAAACCTAACATAAACCTCAAATTGTGTAAAGTTACGAGCCTCGGCCCCAACAATTCACCCGCCCTGAACAAATGGCAGAGGTAAGCTCGGGAGTATTGACGGCATGTGGGACAGTCACAAGAGGGATCCAGTGGTGAAAAGTCCTCTTTATAGATCCCATTGGTGATATTGACCCGCCCACGAGACGTAAAACCTTGACCATTCCTGCCATTACGAGTGGGCAGCACACAATCGAACATATCCACGCCTCTTTCCACACCCTCCCACATATCCTCCGGCTGTCCGATACCCATCATGTAGCGAGGTTTGTCTTTGGGCAAATGGGATACACTGGCTTCCAGAAATTCCCACATCTCTTTTTTGGTCTCCCCGACCCCCAATCCGCCAATGGCGTAGCCCGGAAAATCGATGTCCACTGTTCGGCGGGACGATTCCTGCCGTAAATCCAAAAAGTTGGCTCCTTGGGTAATCCCAAAAAGAAGCGGAGGGGGGCGTAACTCCTCGTCTCGGCCAGAAGATGGCCCAGATGAAACACCCCATTTGCCCTCCTTCAAATATTTTTCATAACTGTGCTTACATCGCCGGGCCCACCTGAGCGTGAGGTCCATGCTTTTTTGGGCATCGCTTTTCAGAGAAGGATACGGAGGCAATTCATCAAGACACATGGCGATGTCGGATCCGATGTTGAGTTGGAACTCAGTGGTAATCTCCGGAGTCAGCAACCTTTTTTGACCATCGACATGGGAGTGAAATTCAACACCATTTTCAGACAGCTTGCACCGAGAAGCCAATGAAAAAACTTGATATCCGCCCGAATCAGTCAAAATGGCTTTTGGAAAAGCCATGAATTTATGAAGCCCTCCCGCTTTGAGAAGCGTTTCTTGGCCCGGTCGCAAAAACAGGTGGTAGGTATTGGCCAACAACACCTCACAATTCATGGCCAACATATCTTCTGACCCCATGGTCTTCACGCTGGCTTGTGTTCCCACCGGCATGAACACGGGGGTTTCGATGGAACCATGCGATGTCTGAAGGATTCCCGCCCGCGCTTTGTTTTCAGAGGAAGAATGAAGAACCTTAAACATATTTAGAACACCAGCATCGCGTCGCCATAGGAGTAAAATCGGTACCCCTCACCTATCGCTGCCGCATAAGCCTTTTCTAGGTTTTTAAGACCCGAAAACGCAGCAGTCAAGGAAACAGGAGTTGAACGCGGCACATGGAGATTGGTGATAAGAGCGTCAATTCGATTAAACCGATAACCAGGCTGAATAAAAATATCCGTACTTCCCGTTATCAATGGCAGGGTTTCATCTATTTTTTCGTCCAAAGATTCCAGCGTTCGGGTGGAGGTGGTCCCCACGGCGATAACTCGACGGCCATCCGCCCGAGCGGCCTTGATGACACGAAAGGCTTCCGCTGTCACCTCAAACCTCTCCGGCAACATCTGATGAGAAGACACGTTTTCAATAATGGGTTTAAATGTTCCCCATCCGACGTGTAGCAAAATTTCAACCACATGAACCCCTTTGCCTTTAATCAGCGAAAGAAGCTTCTCTGAAAAATGGAGCCCTGCCGTGGGCGCCGCCACAGAGCCTTCCTTTTCAGCGTAAATGGTCTGATAATCTCTTTCGTCTTTTTGGATTCGCGGATCATCCATACTTCGCTTGATATAAGGAGGAAGGGGCAACCGCCCTTCTTGAGACAATTCCTTTTCCACACTCCCATTTTCGACTTGAAGCGCATATTCGCCGGATCGGAATCGGTTCACGACCTTAACCGTTAAATTTTTTCCCACCTGAAACCTTTGACCTTCTTTGACCAAAGGGCGAACCAGCGCTTTCCACTGATTCGTGATTCCGACCATTTTCTCGAGGAAAATGACTTCCACTTTTCCACCGGTGCCTTTTTTCCCCATGAGTTTCGCTTTGCTGACCTTGGCCTTGTTTAAAACCAACACATCGCCAACTCTCAAATATTCAATGAGATCGAAAAACCGACGATGGAATATTTGACCGGTTTGGCGGTTGAGAACCAACAAACGAGCTTGGTCCCGCTCCAAAGTCGGCTCTTGAGCGATGCGGTCTTCGGGCAGTTGAAAATCGAGCGTGTCGGGATCAATTCGGAAAGGTTTCAATTTTTTGAAGGGCCACACATTTGAGGTAACGCGTTTCCGGCATGGAGAGCAAAACAGGATGGTCGGCCGCTTGACTTCCCCGGTAAACCACGCGGGCCCACCCTTTTTCTTTTCCAACAGATTCCTGCAACAAGTTCATGAATTCTTGTTCTGAAACATGAAAACTACAACTGCTGGTAAAAAGAAGGCCTCCCATTTTCAATTGCTGCCAAGCCAGGCGGTTGAGTTTTTCATACGCTCGAAGGGCTTGTGGAATATTTTTTTTGGATTTCACGAATGCCGGAGGGTCAACCACCACCACATCATAGGACCCCTCCTTACGCTCAAGAAATTTAAAGACATCCGACGCCACACATTGCATTTTCGATAAATCAAAATTATTGAGCTCCGCCCCCTCCCTCACCAATTGCAGAGCGGCCTTGCTTTCATCAACAAACGTCACAAACTCCGCGCCCGCCTTGAGGGCCCGAAGGCCCCACCCGCCCGAATAACAAAACAAATCCAAGACTCGTTTCTTTTTTTGCGAAGTCACCATCTTCGACATCACGGATCTGTTGTCTCTTTGATCCAGAAAGAATCCTGTTTTTTGCCCCTCAATAAGATTTGCGGAAAACAGAGTCTCCTCTTCAACAAAAGGGACCTTCCTGAATTTATTTTCATCCCCAAAAACACATCGCACGAAATCACTCACATGTTCCAATTGCCGAATTCCCGAATCGGCTTTGACCACCAAACCTTTCAGTTTTCGTTTCATCACATTTTCAAAAACCGCGGGAATCAACACTTCAAGGTCAGGAAGAAGGGTGTCGATACCGGCCGTGTTGCTTTGAAGAACCGCGTGATCGGCGTAGACATCGAGAATCATTCCCGGTATAAAATCGGCTTCTGAAAAAACAAACCGCCCTGCCTCCTGAGGTCTTACTTGCTGACGTTCTAAGAAGGCGTTCTCCAAACGAGACTTCAATAAATCAGGAATATTATCGTGAGGTCCCAGAGCCAACACACGCCCCATAATCAGCGAATGCGGGTTGACATAACCAGTGGCCACCACCTTGGAACGGCAATGGAAGGTGACCCAGGTTCCAGGGGCCAAATCGCGGGGGCGGTTCCTTATTTCATTTGCATACACCCACAAAAAACCGCGCGAGATCCAAGCGGCCGCGCGGTCGGTTATTTCTATCGACTCCATTTTTTTAACTCAGCAGTTGGATAATAAAAGGAGAGGATCTCACGGTAATCTTTTCCTTGTTCCGCTTGACCTTTCGCGCCCCATTGGCAAAGGCCCACGCCATGACCCCATCCTCGGCCTTGAAACTGGTAACCGTTTCCATGCCGTTTAAAGTTTGTCCACAGGGTGCTCCGAATTTTCTCAGGGTGAAGGGCCAATCGAAACGAATTCCCGCTGAGATCAAAATGCCCCTTGTTGGTGGAGACGGTGATTGTCTGAACGCGCCCCGATCCACTTTTCTTTTTTATTTTTAAAGACTCCAACTGGTTTCCGGTCACATTTGTTTTTGATTTTAAAGCTGAGAGGATCTCCGCGCCGCTCATAGAAAGAGTCCATTGATATCGCGGGTTCCCCTTGCAATAAGTGCACTTTTTTCTGGGAAGATAGGGTTTGTTATCAGAACCCCAAACCGGCTGAATTTGTTCAGTGGAACCGCCACAATGAGAATGGAAAAAAGCCCCAATGGGTTTCCCGGCATAAACCAGAATTTGATCCCGGGTGGAATCAACGGCCTCATTGGTTTTGGGATGTTCTTTGCTCATGCCGCCATAGACTTGGCAATGCACATCCGAACAGAGGTCAAACCCTTGAGCGGCATGCGCCCCCAAATGGGACGCCATATAGGTTCGACTGGCCACAGCCTGCGCCTGTAAGGCGTGCGGATCCCACGTGACAATCACCTCTCGGGGAAGAACTCCTTTGAGATAGTCATCAATGGAGAGTTCGTTGACCACGGATACTTTGTCATCTTGAGTGGCCCGGACGACAAATGCCCCGCGATATTCTTTTTCTCCTGATTTTAAAAATTGGGATTCTTGTTCAGGGTTCAATCGCCATTTTTTTCCCTTCGGAGATCCATCCAGAATGAGTTGGCCATTTTTGGATGAAAAAACATGACGGCCCGGGGGCCATGTTTCATCTCTATTTAATGAGAGGTCGGTGGCTTTGATCACACCCAAACATTCCACCGCCACTTCAGAGACCTCCACTCGGATACCAATTCGAACCAAATCTGTTGGAGCGGAGAGAGGAACTTGAACCGTGGGTTCGGCTTTACCTTCAATTTCCAGGGGTCGCTTCACGAGAGGACTGCGAGGGGGCTGGCACGCGCTCAATAGGACCAAGAAAATCATCGTTCCAGCGAAAGCGGGTTGGACGTAAGTGTTTTTAGGATTGAGGGGATGGTTCAAAGAGGGTACTCGTATTGTTGGCGGGAACTTTTTTCCCAAAATGCGCATAGGCCTGTGGCATGACGACACGCCCTCGGGGGGTTCGCGCAAGCAATCCCGCCTTGATTAAAAAAGGCTCATAAACATCTTCCACGGTCTCCCGTTCTTCGCTGACCGCGATAGCGATGGTGTCCAATCCCACAGGCCCACCGGAAAACTTTTCAATAATCGCGAGCAGAATTTTTCTATCCATTCGGTCCAACCCCGCTTCATCAATTTCAAGCGCGGCCAGGGCTTCCCGGGCCACTTTAAGCGTAATGACGCCTCCTTCAACCTGGGCGAAATCACGCACGCGGCGAAGCAATCGGTTCGCGATACGCGGGGTCCCCCGCGATCGCCTTGCCAATTCCAAACAAGCGTCGGGATCGATGGTGGCGCGTACAATGCCGGTCGCTCGACGAATAATCTGAGCCAACTCCTCCACCGTATAAAATTCCAAATAAGAAACAATGCCAAACCGATCCCTGAGCGGACTGGTCAAGAGGCCTGATCGCGTGGTGGCGCCCACCAGGGTAAAACGCGGTAAAGGCAACTTGATCGTTTTTGCCGACGGGCCCTGACCGACAACAATGTCCAAACGAAAATCTTCCAAAGCCGGATAGAGAGCCTCTTCAACAGATCGATTGAGCCGGTGAATTTCATCAATAAAGAAAACATCTCCTTCGTTGAGCGAGGTGAGAATGGCCGCCAAGTCTCCCACGCGGGCCAGCACAGGGCCGGAGGTTTGTCGAAGATTGACGCCCATCTCATGCGCAATAATGGACGCCAAGGTGGTTTTTCCAAGGCCTGGCGCCGCGCAAAAAAGAACATGGTCGAGCGCTTCTTTTCTCTCTTTGGCGGCTTTGAGAAACACCTGCAGATTTTTTTTCAGCTTTTCCTGGCCGATGAATTGGTCAAGCGATGAAGGCCGAAGGCTTTGCTCAACGCGTTCCTCTCCCTCTTCTTGATGAGGGGCCACCAAAGGACGAATGGGTTGCGACGTGGTCATGAAATTTTTCCTCCCAACAACTGGAGTGCTTGTTTGATCAGAATCTCCGGCGAAGCATCCGCTCCCGCCTGTTCTTTTGCTTTCTGAACAAGTTCTCTGGCTTCCGCCTCATCGTACCCCAAGTTCAAAAGCCCGGAGAGCGCTTCCAATTCTTTGGGTTGAGTGGCCGCTTCCGCCCATTTCACAGGGCCTGAAACGGCCCAATGATCGACTTTACCCTTGAGCGCAAACACCAATTTTTCGGCCGTTTTCTTTGTGAAACCAAAAACCGACACCAACAAACGAAGATCGCCATCAATAATGGCTCGTTTAAAATCCGGTTTCGATTTGCTGATCTTATCCAAACACTCCAATGCTTTTTTGGGGCCCATGCCATCCACATTTTGGCGAATGCGGGTAAAAAATTCTTTCTCCTCAAGCGTGGCAAACCCATACAAGGTTGTGGCGCCATCAAAAGCGGTAACGGATTCAACGATGTAGACAGTCACCGCTTGTCCTTCCCCCAACTTCCCTTCCGTGCAGGGCGCCATGAGGATCTCATAACCGACCCCATTGACGTCCAAAACAACTCGGAACACATCTTTTTCAAGATGCGTATCAACCACTTTTCCTCTCAATTGCGCAATCATACCGTCACCGATGATTTTCCCATCGTCTGCGCGTACTGCGCATGACAAAGCGCCACCGCCACCGCGTCAGCCGCATCATCCGGTTTGGGAATCTCTTTTAATTGAAGAAGTCTCTGTATCATGTTTTGCATTTGATGTTTTTCCGCCCCCCCAAATCCCGTTAAGGCCATTTTTATTTGGCGGGGCGCGTATTCATATACGTCAAGGTTAAATTGACCCGCCGCCAACAAGATAACCCCTCGAGAATGGCCCACCTGAGCCAAAGTTTTTGCGTTTTTCACGAAAAACAGGGTTTCCAAAGCCAAAACCGTGGGTCGATGATTGTGCATGAGCTCTTTGAGTTGGTCATAAACTTCTTCCAATCTTTTTGTCAAAGGCAGTTTTGCGGATGTTTCGAGGCATCCATATTGGACCAATTCCACCCCTTGGGGAGAACCCTCCAACACGCTCCAACCCAAACGAGCCAAGCCCGGGTCAATCCCGATTATTTTCATTCTTATGAAGAAGCTCTCTCCATGGTTTCTTTGGAAATCTCAAAGTTGGCGTTGGCTGTTTTGACATCATCATGAGACTCCAACGTATCCATCAGGTCCAAACATCGCTTGGCCACGTCTCCCTCCAGCGGCACGGTATTTTTTGGAATCAAACTGACTTCCGCGCTCGCCAGAGGAACTTTCGCCTCGGTTAATTTCGACTTGATGCTTTCAAAATCGGCGGGAGAGGTGAAAACTTCAAAGACCTCTTCATCATCTGTTTTAATGTCATCGGCGCCACATTCAATGGCCAGGTTGGTTAATTTCTCTTCATCAGCGGAAGATTTAAGAATGGTGATGTACCCCTTGGGCTCAAAAATCCAGCCCACACTTCCGGACTCGCCCAAACTTCCCCCATGTTCAGAAAAAATATGGCGAATTTCGGCGGTGGTTCTGTTTTTGTTGTCCGTGGTGGCCTCAATAAAGATGGCAACACCACCCGGTCCATATCCCTCATAGGTGGTCTCAACAAATTCCATGCCTGGAATTTCCCCTGTTCCTCGTTGGATGGCGCGTTTGACATTGTCCTGCGGCATGTTCGCCGCTCGAGCCGCATCAATGGCGGTCCTTAAGCGGGGATTGCTTTCCGGTTTGCCGCCCCCCTGTTTGGCGGCAATGGTGATTTCTCGAGCGATTCGCGTAAAAACCTTACCTCGCTTCGAATCAATGATGGCCTTTTTGTGTTTGATGCCGGCCCAGCGTGAATGCCCTGACATGACGAACTCCTCAAATAACGATCAGAATTTTAAGGGGGTGATTGTATCAAACCGGCCTTGATTACCTCGGCGGTTTATTGAGGAGTGAAACCGCTTCCCGGGCTTCTTTGTTATGGGGGTCAATTTTTAAAAGTTCTTGAGCCGATAAAATCAGGTTTTGCCAACCTTGTTGAAAGGCAGCGTCAATTTGAACGGCTTTTTTGTAGGAGTCAAAACTTTTTTGAGGTTCTTTAAGCAAACTGTAACAGTATCCCAAGTTGTTCCACAAATCTTTATCTGTTGGAAAAGCCTCCACGCTTCGGGCAAATGTTTTCGCCGCAGAAGCCGTGTCGTTCATTTGAAGGTAAAGATTCCCAAGAGCCCCATAGGATTCCTTCAAGAGGGGATTGATATAGAGACTGAGTTCAAGATTTCGGAGAGCTTCTTGTTTTGAACCCGCGCCGGATTGCGTGACGCCCAAATTGAAATAAATCTCATCATACCCGGGGTTTGCGCGCAGCGCGGCCAGGAACCCCTCCATGGCTTTTTTCTCATAGCTCGCGGCTTCCTCAGGCAAACCTTGATTCAACATCATCTGGGCATAACGGGCATAACTGTTTCCCAATTCATAATTCGTATTGACCTCTCCAGGGAACCACGCGTAAGCCTTCTCCAAGGCTTTGACACTCCTCACCACATCCCCATTTTTCGCTTGCCGAAAACCTTCGAAATAATAAATTTCCTGTTTCCAACGCTTGAAGTAATAAACCCCGACAAGCAGAGAAAAGGCACCAAACAAAATTAGAAAGGGACGGCCGATCCTGGGGGAAATTTGGCGAGGAGGCAACAGGTTTTTGTCTTGCTGGTTAAACAATGCTCCCACAAACCACCAAAAAAGGAACGCGGGAGTGGCAAAAAATATGGAGACATTTCCAAAAAAATTATCGGCCACCATTCCAAGCATGGCGCTCAGCAAGGCGGCTGAAACATATTGAGCCAAACCAAAGGTTTGACGGCGAAATATTCTCCATCCCCCCACCACCATGGTCACAAACATCCACAACACGACACCGGTCCCCAAAAATCCCAACTGGGACCAGAGTTCCATAAGAATATTATGCGCGTTGTTCGCATGGGTCCGGTAACCGCTTAACAGGGGCGCGTACAAATATTTTCCTTGGAAAAAGGGATAAAAAAGCTCAAAACTCCCCCAACCCTTTCCGAGCCAATGATTTTGCAAAAGCATATCCCACGCGCTTGACCAAATGAGAATACGTTGATGCCAAGGACCATACGGCTGACCGCTTTTCATGGCATCGATAATTTCAGTGAAACGAAGCAACGGGGACTGGAGCGCAAAAATCGGAGTTTTGGGAAATACGAAAACAAGCAACACGAACCCTCCGAGAGCCACAGCGAGGAACTTCATCATGGTTGTTCGATTGATCGGAAAAACCAGAACACCCAAAACCGCCAATGAAACGAACAAACCCACATAGGAGGAACGCGTTAAAGTGCACATTACGGTGAGCGCACTCACCAACGCGACGAGAAAATAGCCCCACCGATTTTCATTTTCACTTTTGAGCCCAAATGCCAAAGACACGGGGCAGACCATCATGACGTAAGAAGAGAGAAAATTGGGATTACCGAAACTGGACACGGGTCGCCCGCCATAGGGCATGATCAGGCTGCTCCAAATCAAATCTTTACCGAAATATTGCATCAGGCCATAAATCCCCGCGATAAAAGCCACGGCAAAAACAACATGAAAAAATTCGATGGCTTCTCCCCTTCTTGTTCTCAAGATGGCATAGAGCCCCCCCAAAACCCACACGAACCCGCCGTAACTGTCCCAAATAACAAGGGTAGGATTGGGATCTCGATTGGAGTGAAAACCCAGCCACAAAAGACCCCATCCCAAGGCCAAAAACAGATCCGTCCAAATGGAAATTTTTGGGGATTCCGGCCGAAGTGGTTTGGAAAATAACATCGGCAAAAAAAGGGTCATGCCGCAGTTGACCAGCGTAAAAATCCAAACCCGGGTGGCTTCATAACCTATTCCCGGGCGCAAACTCGAGTGATACCACCAGGACCAGACTGTTGATACAAAAGCCACCGCCAAAAACAAAAACAAGGGCTTATCAAAATCAAATTGGGGGATGGAAAAAGTTCCCATGCTCCAGGCCTGAATCACCCAGAGGAGGCCAATCACAGCGATAAAAATATAAAGAGCGGCAATTTGCGTGAAATATGGATTGCGCGTAAGGTTGGTGTAAAAAAAGAGGGCGGAAAGCACATGCAGCAAACCCAACAGGGCATAGATGCCCTTCTCAACAACAGAAACTTTGGCGGGGGAAATTTGAGTTTCTTTTTTTGAAACCCGGCTCATTTCATTTTTAAATCTGGATCGTTGGGGGAGAGCTCGAGGGCTTTTTTATAGGCCGCTTGTGCCTCGGCGCCGCGACCTGTTTTCTCCAGCATAAACCCGAGCCCTTTCCAACCTTCTAGATTGTTGGGCTCGCTCTCCACAGCTTTTTGAAAGTATTTGATGGCTTCTTGAACCTGGGGCATGGGTGGATTGAACGGGTTCGGCAAATGTGCCACTTGGTTGAAATGGAGCTTGGCCAAACTAATAGAGATAGCAGCCACACGATCTCTGTAAGTCCATTTATGAATGGTTCGAGTCATTTCCTCATTATTAAAAAGAGCTTCTTTGTAGAGTTCGATGGATTCCTGAACCTTGCCGTCCATCAACAGAATCTGAACGATGCGGTCGTAATTGGGGACAAAAATAGGGTCCAGTTTTTTGTAGAGATAAAAATTTTCAAGAGCCTTTTGATAAAGCTCTTTCGCCAACGCATTTTCGCCCCATTGAGCGGCTTGCTCCGCCCGTTTGACATAAAGCAATCCCATTTGATGATGGGTCTGCACATAGTTGGACGCCAATTTCTTTGTGTCATTGTAGGAAGCCTCTGATTTGTCCCACATACTCCGAGCTTTCTCTTTTAATCGAAGCGCCTCATCCATATCACCTTTGTTACGGGCCATAAGACTGTCATTGTGGACTTGACTCCCCCAATCGTTATACACATTCCCTGTAAAGTAGAGCGCCATGGGAAACGCAGGGTTCTTTTTAATTACTTGCTCATAATGTTCCAGGGCCCCTCCGGTGTTCAAATATTTTTCTCGAATATCCGGAGGAAAGTTTAAAATCTTCGAATCATAGGAAGGAGATTTCATCCATACGCTTTCTTTGGAAAAGAAAATGGCCAAGTTGTGATGCACATCGGCCCAAAAATGGTTGGCCGATAACCGCATTCCTCCCAAATAAATGGCCACCAAAACAGGAACCAGGAGCATTCGAGGCAGAAGATAGGCTGAGTTGATATCTCCATATTGTTCGGAAAACGAAATGACTTTTTCAGGTTGATTTCCGCGCTCCAACAACTCGATTAACAAATAAAGTCCTATTCCAACGAGAATCATCCAAAATCGAATTTGACCGGGCGTTGTGTCGCCTCCTTGAATCATGTTTTGTGGAACTAGCTCCAACCCAAGCCATAAAAATATCACAGTCCAATAGGCCGCCAAGCCGGCCCGAATCCATTTGTCATAGGAGAGGCGCACTTCATTTACGATCGGATTTTTATGATTTCGCGCATAGGCCACCAGCACCCCAGGAAGAAATCCACTAAACACGCCGGAGGAAACAAATCGAACGGAAACATCCACAAACCAATGAATCAAAGCGCCGATATAAGCCGCCAAATACCCCAACACTTCGTAAGATTTCGGACCGGCCTGAGCCCGATGAGTGGAATACCATCGGAGTTGTTTAAAACCCAACACCAAAGCCACCAATACCATCCAGAGAAATATACCGAAGCCGACAATTCCTTCGTCTTGCCAAATTTCAAGATACTCATCTTCCGCGTGATCCGTTTCGGTATTTGATCTTCCTTCAAGAACAATAATTTGAGGGCGCCTAAAAGCGGGATAAATGGGCTTAAAAGTTCCCACTCCATTTCCAAGAAGCGGACTGGTGCGAATCATTTCGACTGTGGAAATCCAGGTGAACATTCGAAAACTAACCGACACCAGTCGTTTTTTAGCGAACTGCAACACCCCACCGCCCATAGAGACGATAAAAAGAACCAGGATTCCATACACCACTTTTTTTAAGTTCCAAGGCTTCTTGAAAATCCAAAATAGGGTAACCACTGAAAGAATCCCAAACAGCAGAGTGGGTATCCAAAGAATTTGAAACCCAATTTGCTTCTCAACCCCAGAAAAGAAAGGAACAACGAACACAACCACCATGGCCATCAAAACCGCGCCCAAAAGCGCGGCCAAAAGAACGCCAAAGATCAAATACTTTTTGGAGTCCACGAGCTTGTCTTCCAAGTGTAAAAAGTATTCAAAAATGAGGAGAACCGTCACCCCAATGGCGGCGATGTATCCCATCCAGGCCCCTTTGGTTTCGGTGGCATACAAATTGACAAATAGAACGCCAAAAAGGATCAGCACCATGGGCAAAGCCACATTGTTTCCGACCCGAATCAAACAAAAGTACAAGAAAAGGCCCAACAGACCGAAAATCAAAGTCAGAAATATAAACTTAAGCGACGGATCAAAGCCTCCGAACAGGCCCAAGGTCATTTTATCGATGACGATCACCAAGGCCACAACTGTCAGTAAAACCTGGAAGGGCCGTCCCACCGTTCCTTTTTCTCGTAATACCGCCGCCAATATAATGGGAGTCATGATCACGAGAAAATTGCCGTAAAAATTAGGATTCCCAAACGTGGAAAAAACGCGGGGACCAAATGCACCGCGCCAAACAAAAGGATCAATGGCATCCGGCGTGGCCGGGAAAAACCGCAAATCCACATATTGAAAAAAGCCATACCCCATCGCCACGCAGGCCGCCGCGATCAACCATCGCCGCAAACGGGTCAGGCTTTCATTCGATCTCATTTCAGAAATCGTGACGATGGCGATGGTCACGTAAAAAATACGTCGAAGGGTTTCTTCCAAAGCCCACCCTTTAAAGGGAGAGTGACACCAAGCGATAAGTCCGGAGGCCAGAAAAGCAAAAAAGGGAACGACATAAACCAGATCGGCTTTTTTAAAAGGCATTCTCCCCTGAAGAACAATTTTCAGCAGCCACACAAACGCCAATGTGACTCCACCCATTTGAGTGATCGTAATTTTGATTTGAGCCGAATCGTAGGTTTTGAGATAAAAGGAATTGACCACCATGAAAAGAATGAGAGGAAGGCTGTAAGCGATAAAACGCGAACAGATATAAACAATGTGCTGAGAAACCGATAAGTTTTCAGGCTTTGTGTGTGTGGCCATGTGCGCGGCAATAAACCAAATTAAAAAAATCCAAGCAACGAATTTGTCATTTGATCGGGGTTCTGCTACGATCCGCGCCTTGTCCTCCTTCGCTCCACTTCGTGGGCTTCGGGGGACAACCTTCACCTCTCATTAATTTCCTTCGATTCGGAGCACATTGTTGGCTTGCCAGCCGAAGCTCTGAATTTGCCGCAGGCAAATGAGGAGCGAAGGCTGGAGTCGTGGTGTAGCCCGGTTAACACGCTGCCCTGTCAAGGCAGAGACCGCGGGTTCAAATCCCGTCGACTCCGGTCTTCGCTCCTTAATTCAAACTGCAGAATTAAGGAGCTACGCCCGGCGAGCCGGTCAACCAATCCTAACCGAAGCGGCATAATTAAAAGCGAAGACCGTCCCGCGTAGCCACAGGCGAAGCGGGACCAAATCTACCAAGCACCCCTCCAGAGGAGAACGTCCATGTACGTTTATATCCTGCGGAGCGTGAAAACTCCCTCTCAAGTCTACGTTGGAATGACAACCAACCTAAAAAGTCGCGTCGCAGAACATAACGCGTGTCGCGTGACCTATACAAGTCGATACGCTCCATGGTTTGTCGAAACGGTGCTCTGGTTTAAAGATTCTGGTAAAGCCATTTTGTTCGAAAAATACTTAAAGAGCCACTCTGGGTTGGCTTTCCGAACAAAGCATTTTTGAAGCGTCTCTATGGCTACTTCATTCAACTCGACTTCGATCGTATTGCGGGTTATGGTCACCCGCTTAATCAAAATCCCAAGCGCATAAATTTGCAACTGCATCGGAATCCTGTAGATGAACCTCGCAAAGCGGTGAAGCGCGCCTCGAATGGCGTCCACGTCGTAGACCGCGCGCTTCCGTTGAGCTATCCGGGCATCAATCTCAATGGCCTTGGCTTCCATCTCACGCTTTGAATTCTCCAACCGCTTGATCTCCTCCACAGCTTGTTGCGACTTGCCGCCCGCCTTTACTAGGTTCAAAAGATTTTGGATTTCGCGGTTGGTCGATTTGATTCGCTCTTCAATGTTCCGCCGCTCCTGGGATAACGGCCGAATCTGCGACTTCGATTTTTTCTCAACTTTCTGAACGACCTTTTCCAGAAGAGTTCGGTCGCTGCCCAGCGAAGCCAATTTCTCGATGACGAATTCTTCAATCTTGTCGGCGCCGATGCACTTGATCGGGCAGGGCGTCGGAATACCGTTCACTTTGCCGATGCACCGATAATATCGGTACTCCTTGCCTTTCTTCGGCTGAACAAAGCCGACGATGGCGCCATTGCACACGCCACAGCGGATAAATCCTTTCAGCCGGAAACCGTGCTTGTTCGCTGAATAAAGCATCGCCTCCTCACGTTTTCGGTGGGCATCCAAATTCTTCTAAACCTTATCGAACACCCGTGCTGAGACGATTGGCTGATGCAGGCCCGGAAATTCTTGACCGGTTCGTTTGTTGGCGACGAATCCAAGATAGACCCGGCGGCGAAGAATGCGCGGGGTCTTTAATCCTCCCACAAACTGGCACGGATTATCGGGCCGTTTTTTGAACCCACTCGGTATTGGCATAAGAGAGCTTACTGACTGATCGTGAACAAGAATGGCAAGGAGCTTTCCATATCAAATTTAGATTTGGACGGTGCTGTCAAAAATTAGTTTGATGGCTTCGTCATGAAATCGAAGTCACCGAACCCATCTGATGTGCTGACCACCCCTCAGGTCTGCCGCATCCTCAACATCACAAGGCAAACCCTCTACAACTGGCTCAACAACGGGAAACTGAAACCCTGGATGAAAGTCGGCGGAGCGTCGTGGTTGTTCACCAAAGCCCATGTCCGGACACTCAAGGGCACAAAACACGAAAGAAGTGAAAATCGAAAATGAAGAAAAATAGCAGACAACATAAAACGCACGCGCTTTCCCGGCAGACCGATGCTCTCTATCAAAATATTCGCTCCGTATTGGAGAACGCGCGATCTGCTACATACCACGCAATCAACACCACCATGGTGCAGGCCTATTGGCAAGTAGGGAGATTGATCTTAGAGCATGAACAAGGCGGCAAGAGCCGCGCCGCATATGGGCAGACGGTACTTGAGGAATTGTCTCGTCGACTCTCAGATGAGTTCGGCCGGGGTTTTGATGTGACCAACCTCCGGAAAATGCGGCAGTTCTACCGCATGTTTGAGATTCGAGACACAGCGCGTCTCGAATTGACCACCGGAAAACGAGACGCACCGCGTCTCAAATCTTCACAGGGGACAATTCGTCACATGGTTTGTGATGAATTGGGTTGGAGCCACTATCGTTTACTGATGCAGGTGGAAAACCCAACGGCTCGGGAATGGTACATGAAGGAAGCGGCCAATCAGAGATGGTCGAGCCGTCAGTTGGATCGGCAAATATCGGTTCTTTACTATGAGCGATTGCTCTCGAGCCGTAAAAAAGTACCTGTGCGCAAAGAAGCAAAAGAGAAGCTGGCCGCAATAGAGCCGGAACGGTTTATTCGCGATCCCTATGTGCTCGATTTCCTTGATCTTAAGGATTACCCTGCCCTTCGTGAATCAAAAGTGGAACAAGCCATTATCAACAATCTGGGGTCATTTTTGCTCGAACTTGGCAAAGGGTTTTCCTTCGTCGCTCGGCAAAAACGCATGCGCTTCGAGAACGAAGATTTTTACGTTGATCTCGTTTTCTACAATTACATGCTCCGTTGTTTCGTCCTAATCGACCTCAAGGTCGGTAAGCTCACGCATCAAGACATCGGCCAAATGGATTCCTACGTGCGGATGTTCGATGCCCACGCAAAACCATCAGGCGACAATCCAACCATTGGGCTGATTCTCTGCTCCCAAAAAAATGAAGCGGTTGCAAAATATTCCGTGCTGGCGGAAAACCGCCGACTGTTTGCGGCCAAATACTTACCACAGCTTCCAACAGAGAAAGAACTGAGTCGAGAACTCGAACGCGAGCGAGCGCTGATTGAATCGCGAGCGAAAGAATTCACACAATCCAAACAAAAGTCTCGACGCAAACGAACATGACACTCCAATTTCCGTCAATTTGGAACGCACTGCGTACCGATTTGAATGACCAACCGGGATTATGGCGAAACCACCACACGTTGATTTAGAAACTTGGAGAAGTCTTTACGACGCCGCGCTGGCCTACGCGCAACAGCGTCCGTGGGACGTTCTTTCCGATCAAGATCTGTTCGCTGTGCGGAGTCCGCTCAGCGATGAAACTCTCTATGCCTGCACCATCGGCCAGGAAAGAATTTCCTTTGGGCTTTTGGTCTTTCGAGGCGAGGAAGGGTATGCGTCTTACCGATGGATCGCCGAGAGCGGATCGAAGCCCGACGTGGACGGCTACATCGCCCGGCAAAATCAGATCACGTTGGAGTTCGTTCAAAAGAAGGAGCTGGATAATTTTGACCGCAAGGTCATCGGCGATCTTGGCTGGGCAAAGCTGAGATCTCCAGTTTGGCCACAATTTCGAAGTCGAAGGCCCTTTGAACCGTTCTGGTATCTGGATGAAAATGAAGCTTTGCTTTTAACACTGGCCCTTGTGTGCGGCTTGGACTTTATCGGACGGATCGATAAGGGAAAAATTTCCCTCCCCATGCCGCCCGAGCAAATCCCGACTTACGAAATCCCAGAGAACATCAATGGAGATATTTCGAAAGCGCAGCCAAAACTGACTTGGACGACTCCACCTATCCATCGACCGCTTCCAGCCAGGCCTCTGCCCATCGATCAAGAGCGCATCAGGCACATTATTCAACAAACAAAACCATATGGTGGAGCATGGGAAGCCGATATTTCGACCTTGAAAGCCGTGATCAACGGTGGCGAGCGGCCCATTATTCCTCTTCTCTTTCTTGTCGCCGACCAAGCGTCTGGTTTTATCCTGGGCTCCAATGTGTCCCAGGAATTTGGAGAACCTCACAAAGTTATGGCCGACGGACTCCTCAATGCAATGGAGAAGAATCAAATGAGGCCGTCATCGATCTTGGTGAAAAAGGGGACGTTTGCCGCGACCCTGGCGCCATTGGCTAAAGCGTTGGGTACCCCAATCTCCGAAGCCAAGCGATTGCCCATGATTGACACCGCCCGACGGGCCATGAAAAAGCATTTCCTCGGATAGCCGCCTCCCCAAGCCCCCCCAAGTAACCGACAAGTACCCCACATGTCCGACAAGTAAACGGGAATATAGTCGCGACACTATCCCCCCAACCCCTCCATCAAATTCAACCATCGAAACTGGACGCCACTTTACCTCCAAAACACGAACCGTTTTCCGAGAAATGATGTGAAATGGCCCCAACTCAGACCTGATTTTTGTCACATATTTTTGCCGCTTGCTGTCACCTTGATGTCACAGACAACCTCTATCCTGCAGCCATTGTTTCGTTCACCAAACCAATTAAGCAGGAGGGGTTCCATGATTAGCTCCATTATCACTCGGTTAAAAAGATTATTTGCGATTATAGCGGTCTCCATCAGCGCCTTTCATCTGCCGCTTAGTGCCGCGAACGTGACAATCCGCGTTAGAGACGCTAACGGCGCCGGTGTTGTGAATGCGACCGTTTACGCGGTCAACTTCGGAGAGAGAGGCCCCGATGGCGAACACAGTCGAATCGGAACAACGGACAACGATGGGAACGTGACTCTCGCCTTGGTGGATAATGAGGAATATGAAATTTTAGCCGAGAAGCACGGTGCCGGCCCGACAGGACGCAACCAGCTTTTTAGTCCAACGCATCCGCATGTGGCCGGAAACACATCCGATTCCCCCACTGTTACATTGGACGGCACCTTTAGCGGTCGGGGTCAAATCACGGCCACCGTCCAGAACGCTACCGCGACCCGATTGGTATTTGGATCAGTCCGAAAAAAAGGAACAACTCAGGACATCGCCTTTGGTTCCTGTCTGGCCAATGGCGGAGGAACTTGTGACATTATTTTCAACAATATTCCAACCGCAGCCGCGAACACTTACGACGTCGGCGTGTTTGACCCCTCCGCGAACAATGGTCAAGGACAGGGTTATGGGAAAATTTTGACGACCTCGGTGTCTTCGGGCGGCAACGCCACTATTACGATCGATATTTCACAAGGCCTTCCGCCGGACTTCACCGCCAACTCCGGAGATAAAAGCAACGATGAACAGAACCGGGTTCTCGCGGAAGCGGGCGGCACCGGCGGCACGGTGCGCGGAGTTGTGCGCGATAGCGTTGATTCCAGCAAAACGGTGCCGAATGTCTGGGTGAGTTTGATGATCCGAGAAGATAACGGCGCCGTATTTGACCGACAAGGTACCCATACCGATCAGAACGGACGTTTTGAGTTGCGCGGCCTGGAAGCGCGGAAATATTACCTACGCGTGTCCGGAGGGTGCCGCCAAGATTCCACTTGTTATAGCGGATACGAATCAGACACCGCGCGAACGAACGGCAACTTGGACACCAATGATTTTGAACTCACGGCGGGTGACATCTCCTCCGGCAACGCCAAAAATATCGTGGTTTTACTGACAGCCGCCCCCGCCGGAACGGGCGCACTCAAAGTCAATGTAAAAAATCAAAACGGTACGCTTATTCCAGGAGCACATGTGAATATTTGGCCCGATGGGCAACCGTTCCAAGTTGATGGATCAGCGCTGACATGCAACGGCGCCGACGCGACGGTCGCGAACCCTGGGTATACGCAGAAAAACGCTCAAGCCGTTGACGGGACGGTCGTTCTTAGTCAACTGAGCGCGGGTAATTATATGGTGCAAGTTTGGACGCCGTTCAGCCAACAAGGAACCATGTTTAACGCCGGCCCTGACGGACTTTATAATTGGAGCCCCGGATTGCGCGGCTGCACCAGCCAAATAACCGGCAGTGCCGATGATCGCCGCATAACAGTGAATGCCAACAACACCGTCCAGGTATTTGACATGACAGGTACGGAAATCAATGGTGTTGTGACAACAGTGAATTCCATTCCCAATATCACTCTCACCGTTCAAACGGGCAATAACGGCGATGGCCGCGTTTACGGCACCATGAAATTCCCGGAAACCGTGGATCTCTCCGCGGATCCAATAACGGTGATTCTATACGGTCCCTGCGACAATTCCGGCTGCGCCGGAAATTTTGCGAGCGTCAATGGGAGCGGAAGCAACCAATACACCTACGAAACCTTTGTTCCCCGAACGAAAAATTCCGAACCGGCCAGCTATCACATTCAGGTCTTCAGCAAATATTGGGGCGTGGTTCAGGCGGGTGGAGGACAGAACCAGATTCAGTTTAAAGACGGTGTGACCGAAGTCCAACGCGACTTCACCTTCGCGAAAGCCGGCATTGTCACCGGGTACGTTCGCAAGCCGGACGGATCTGTTCTCATTCCCGGCAATGATGGCAATGGCGGCTACGTGCACGCGAGCGTGAATGTGAGTGGTCAAAGCTCTTGGGGTCATGCACAGGTGGGACAAGATGGGAAATACACGGTCGGCGGCGTGTTACCAGGAGAGGTTACCATCCGCCCTCAAGTCCATGGGGGAGGAGCGGATTACGCGGCGGAAGGAGTAAAAGCGCGTGTTATCGCGAATACGACGATTGAAAAGGACGTGTCTTTTATCAAAGGGGCCTTTGTGCTCCCGATTTGGGACACCAGCAATTATCCAACGCTTCAAACCGACATCAGCGGAGGGTTCCCGACCGGAGAAACATACGAAATCATCCGCGTCAAATCAGGAACACCTCTTGACGGAAATTTCGCGACAATGGTCCTCACCGATCATAGCGACGAAGAAGCCCGCTTCACCAATGTTCCTGCCGGCAACGGCCCCTGCGGTCCTGGATGGTCGGGCGGATATTGCGGAAAATATATGGCGGCCGGAGATGCCTATGATTTCATCTTTTACCGCACCGGCAACATGGAAGGCCCGTACGCGACCTATCCTTATCTCACAATCCTTGGAACCAAGGAAAATGTCGAGGTCTCCAGCAGTAAGGCAACGGACCCCACGGTGATGCATCAAGGGTCCTCCGTCAAACCGGTCCGTGTCACTTACGCTGGGGATGCTCCGCAGGCGGGAACGACCGTCAAAGGCACTGTGATCGCCGAAAATATGATGCGTGAAAATGACTTCACCAGTCTCGGCGGTGATTTCAACAACTTCATCAAGTATATCCCGCAAATCTCTGTGGTCTGTAACAACAGCATGGTCGCGATGGGCTTGGTAACGCCACCGCCGGCGGCGATCGAAGGCGCGGCGGGTGCGCAGCTTGATACCGCCATCTTGAACAATGACTACAACGGGTTTGTGAATGTGGTCGACGGACTCACGTGGCAATATGAAATCCGCGGCGTGCCACCGAACAAGGACTGCACGCTGATTGGGACAACGCCGAATTATCCGCCTGTTTCAAAAAGGGTCACCACTGGCGCGAACGGCAGCTCATTGACGTGGGACATTAACTGGGACAACGTCGCCGGTAAAGGCGGAACTATCTCGGGTACGGTCACCGATTCGAACGGGACGCCGATCAAGAGTGCTTCGGTCCTCTTAAAAACCAAAGGAATTAAAAAAACGGTGACCGCTAACGCCAGTGGCGCCTATGCGTTTGAAGGTCTGCCTATCGGTCGCTATAAAATAACCGCAACAGCTCCCTCCTATTCGCCCGATGCTCAAAAAACCGTCATTGGCGATGCGGAAACCGACACCGTCAATTTCGCGTTGAACGCTGGTCCCGGTTCCATCGCAGGCACAATCTTGGAGTTGTCGGCGACCGAAATGGGGCTCGTGAAAAAACCAGTTGAAGGAGCCAAAGTGACCGCCTATGACGACACCGTTAACGCGCAGGACACATCGAAGCCGCTGGCGTTGATTGAGGCGACCACACAGTCAGACGGAACATATCTCTTGGAAGGTCTCGTCAACGGCCACACCTACAAAATTAGCGCCAAGGCACCCGGACGCCAGGTGGAGTCGACAACAAAAACCTCAAATGGCGCCGCGATGACCGGCGTCGATTTTGTTTTCAAACAAAAACCGCTCACCATTGATGTGGCGATCGACTTTCTCGACACCACATTTAAAATCAAAATCCTTAATCCGAATAACTTCTCGGATGGGACCGTTACGTATTATCCGACGGCGGACTCCAGTAACACAACGGATATATCGAACAGTTTCACCGACCTTCCGGATGGCAGTTTGGTGGCCGAACTTGCGAAAAGCGTATTGACGGCGGGCGTGCCTTACACATTAAAAATCGTCGCGAATCCGGCGGACGGCAGCGAACCGGTGACAAGGACGATCGACTTCGCCAGCGGTAAAGAAGCTGCCAAGAAAGCGATGGACCAGGCCATGCTTGGCGATGAAACGGTGGGCGACGATGGCGTTCAAGCCAACTACGTCGGTTTTAATGGCGCCGGGTTTGAGTTGGAACCGGGGGCGCTGATTGCCGGTTCCTCTTCGGAAATTCCTTCAGCTGATTTCGAACTGCAAGATCCCGCCAACTTGGACATCACCACGACGGACACTACAACCGTCGGGGATATCGTTAAGGTTGATATCAACGACGTGAACTTCACCGGGCGCGATGTTCCGCTGGTGATGCCGATCGACACCTCAACGCTCGACGAGGGCATCGATGCGAAGGACCTGGCTCTCTATCAATATAATTCCTCCACAGGAGAGTTGGAAAAAGTGGACAGCACACTAACACTGGACCCGTTGAATGGGACCGTGGCGGTGGACGTCACGCTCAACAATACGGTGTTCTCCCAGGTATCGATCAGCAATAACAGTGTGGGCGGTATGCGGTCCGCCAGCGTGAAAGGAGGCATGAACGCGCTGCGAACGCGAGATGGATTTCGAACAAATCCGCGCGCGGCGGCCTCCGGCTCTGCCTCGTTTGTGATTGGGCTGGCGCAATCCACCGGAACGGTGGCGGCGACCTCTTATCATCAATACAACTTCCCGAATCCGTTTAACTTAAAGGATAAAACAGTGACCTTGCGCTCCGGCACCTCCGGTGTGGGCACATCAATCCGCGGAACCTATATCGTGGTTTCGCCGACTGGCAGCGGCGACAAGAACATCACCATTCGCATCTACAATGTCGCTGGCGATATGGTTCGCGAATTTAAGGAAACCGCGCGAGCCGGCTACTACAACTACATTCATTGGGACGGCAAAAACACCTCCGGCGACGATGTCGCCAGTGGCGTTTATTTTGCCGCGGTCGACGCCCCCGGGGCGCCCAAGAAAGAGCCAATCAAAATGGTCTTGGTGAAGTGAGGTGCGTGCCATGAGAAACGTTAACGAGACAATCACCATGAAGACCATGAATAAATCAATTGAAAAATGTGAGGAGGGAGTCATGAAACGGTTCTTTCGTATGACGGCGGCATTGATGGTGGTGATGATTTGTTCAAGCGGTTTAATAGCCGCTGGAAAGGGAACCAGCGGCGGCCAGTTCTTACGAATTGGCGCGGGCGCGCGCGGGCCTGGGATGGCGGGAGCTCTGGCTCCCATCGTGGATGACGCCACAGCGATCTATTACAACCCGGCCGGCCTGGCTCGCGTCGAGCGGCCGGAAGTACAGGTGTCCTACAATGCTTACTTCAAGGACACCGCGCAACAGTTCATTGGGTATGCGCATCCCAGTAGAGACCATGGATCGTTCGGCCTGGGTGTCACCTTGTTCGGGGTGCAGGACATCGAAAAACGTTCTGCGACAGCTGGTGACGCCGACCGACCAGATCTGGGCGAGTTCGATACACGGGACATGGCGGTGTCGCTCGGCTGGGGCAACAAACGGTCCATGGGGGCGGGACGGCTTCATTATGGCGCCGCATTAAAGTTCATCAGTTCGAATCTAGAGACCGAATCCGCCGCAACCGGCGCGACCGATCTTGGCCTCGTGTGGGACCTTCGCGAAGAAGGCGGGTTGTCTTTGTCAATGTCACTCTTGAACTTGGGAGGAGAACTCAAATTTGCCGATGAAGGCGACCCGCTTCCCCTCAATTTCAAACCGGGCCTCGCGTACCGCATGAACTTTGAAAGAATGGGCCGGCTGAACGCGATCATCGACAGCGATCTGCTGCTCCACGATGGTATTGCCTCGGTTCAACCTGGTTTGGAATGGATGCCCCTGGAGATGTTTTCGCTCCGTACGGGATACCAAATCGGCCGCGACGAGGGCGCCGGAAGCGGTTTCGCAGCGGGCGCAGGCTTCCACCTGATGAACATCGGCATCGATTACGCCTTTATGCCATTCGGGGATTTGGGAGACACGCATCGGATCTCAATTGGCTACCGTTTCTCCTCACTAAAGAATCAGGGTTCGAATTAAAGCCGCCAGTAAGATATCTCTCTGAAACCGCCGCCCTTCTCCGCTATAGAGAAGGGCGGCGACTTTATTATTTAGGATGAACCGAACATGATGACGATCGGACAGTTGTGCCGCCTATATTTCCAGCGTGCGATTCGGGTGGGATCCACAAGACATCTCCCACCTTGACCGTCGGATCTGAACTCGTACCGTCAGGCTTGGATATCTTGAGAGTTCCCGCTTCAGCCACGTAAATGAAATGATCTAGATGCGTGTGTTCCGCATTTTTTTTGGATTAACCGGTGAGAGAACTTTTGGGAATGAGGAGGGACTAATCCAACGCCTTGCTGGCGTTGGCGGTGAGACTTCCGTAATTGAGGTAGACGGCGATCCTTCCGTCAGCATGTCGCCGGTATTTGATATAGACCAAATTATTGAACCGGTTCAAAATGGATAAAAATATAGAACTCAAACCACTTCCATCGGCCGAGGTGGCTGAAATTCCGCCGGTCTGAGTGGCGATGGCGTCCAACGTGGTCGAACTGATCCCACTTCCCAAACCCACCATGTAGGCACTCAATCCCTTTTTATTGACAGCCTCAACGGCTCCTGAAAGGGAAGCGCTGCTGGCGGTGTCCTCCCCGTCAGTTAAAACAATCAACAGGCCCCGGCCATTTTTTCCAGCCAAAAGATCCGCGGCTTTGGTGGTTGCATCGTAAAGCGATGTCGCTCCAGAAGCCACCCCCGCATTGACCGCGCTGATCAAGGTGGCTTTGCTCGTGGTGAAGTCGACTGTCACGCTTGGTTCAGAGGCGAACTCAATAAGCGCCATATAATCAGAGGAGGCGGTGGCATTGATCAAATCGATCGCAGCCGCATTGGCCGCGGTGGTATTGGAACCTGCCATGCTGCCGCTTCGGTCAATGGCCAAAACAATATAAAGCGGATCAGTCACATTCCCCACTTCAAAGGGAATCCCGGGAGTTCCCCCCTCTAAAATCGAAAAATTTCCCAACTGAAAACTCGTAACCGGGCTCCCCCCATTGTCGGCGACATATACGAAAATTCGATTTAAATCTTTGCTCGCTTGCTGTGTATCTATTTGCGGAATAAACAACGAAACAGAAGAAACACCGGAACCAGGATAATTTAAAAGTGGATTATTTTTTCGATCACATCCGATGAAAAGGATGAAACAAAACGAAACCGTCACGAATATCAATCGTCTCATTTGGTTTTCCTGCTTCGAGGCCAATAACTAACGCCCAATTGGAAGGTGAGATTGGAGGCGTAATCATTCACACCCTTAATTCTGTGATAACGGATCTCAGGAATCAGTTTTACCGGTATGATCAATTTAATTTCAGGGGCGATGGCCCCCAAAGAGGCATTAAGTCCAAAGCGATCTTCTTTTCCGGTTATTTCTCCGGTCGCAGGAGTATCAATGGTCACCCGGTCCTGGTATACACCAGCGCCCAACGATAAAAAGGGGATCCACTTTTGCAAAGGGTTATCTCGATCAATAAATTTATAAACGACCGCTCCGCTGAGGGCATAAATATCTTCGGTTGTGTTATACAGCCCCTCAGGAACCTGCAAAGGAAAATAATCAAGGGACAGTCGAAATGCAAAGCGGTCCTTCCAATCATAAGAGATAGAATTGTCCGAATATTTTTCGGGAGGGTTATGGAAATACAAATCGAACCCAACATTTCCGAGGTCCTTGTAGCCATCATAGCCATCCAACAGTCGGTTATACCCCACATTGATGGCAGGGGATAGAATGACAAAAGGTTCACGGGATAAACTACCTATATCAGCAGCAAAGCTGAAAGATGAGAGAGCCATCAGCATGAGAGCCAAACAAAAACCCTTTATAAATAGTGAGGTTCTGACCAACATGGAAAAAAGGTACATGGCAACCGGATGAGATTCAACAGAAAAGTAAATTTATTTGTGAGACAGGATTCTTTTCTGTAAGATCCCCCCTCTTTTCCGTCAGTCTGTCGGTCTCAGTTTTCCTCAAAAACATATTTCGCCAAGGTAGCTCAGTCGGTAGAGCACACGCCTGAAAAGCGTGGTGTCGCCAGTTCGATTCTGGCCCTTGGCACATTTGACTTGCTTTGCTCACTGAGTGGAAACACCATCTCCGCTCCTGGTAACCATGCAAAGCAAATTGAATCCGCCGAGGTAGAATCAGACATTCAATCTCGGATCGAACAAGGGGACTTTTTCTTAAAGGATATTTTTGAACATGGCCGCATCCTTTACGAACGGTAAAGTCGTCAAGGAGTGGGTTGCAAAAGCGGAACAGGATTACTCATCCGCAAAAGCTCTGATACGCTAACGCTCGCTGGTTGTTTATGACGTCATCTGTTTCCACTGTCGGCAATGCATCGAAGAATATTTAAAGGCCTTCTTGACGTTGAACGCTGTATAATTTCCAAAGTCGCATGACTTGGTAGCATTGCGGAATCTGGCGTCTCAAACTGATGGCTCATTTGAGTTGATTAAAGATTTGATGAAACCCTTGAACGAATACGCCGTCCAGTTCCTCGATCCGGGTGAAGAAGCCAATAGGAAAGAGGCTCAACGAGCGATCAAGGTTATGGAAGAGGCCAGAAAATTTATCCGTGAGAAAATTTCTTAACCAATTTAACGCCGAGGTAGCTCTGCTGGTGGAACAGCCGCTTCGTAATACGTTGCGGTTTTAAAAGGGTTAAATCCCAAGGGTTATCGGACGGCAAAAAACGTAAAATTTCGCATGATTTTGCAGCGAATTGCTAATTAACAGATTTTGAAGTGAGCAAGCGTTAAGGGAAACGTTGGGATAGTCAGAAAAGGCAGTTTCAACTTTTTCACATGCCGAGGTAGCTCAGCTGGTAGAGCAGCCGCTTCGTAAGCGGCAGGTCGTCGGTTCGATCCCGATCCTCGGCTATATTCTTCGTCTATAGGGAACCCCCATCTACGGTAGGCTGATCACACAGGCCGTGATTTGACGGTTTTGGCCGATTTTCTCATTTTTTTAAACATATTTTTCCCAAGCTTGGCGATCGTTAATGGTTTAACGGGTTTACCAATAGTTTGCACTCGGCAGCGAGGGCCCGCGCGATCAATGGCCTCATCAACGCTCAAAATTTGGTGAATTTCGGTGTACTTATCCAAATCGGAGAAAATTGCTTTTACATGATCATCAAGCTTGGGAATGTTAAATCGAGGAATAAACACGATATCATCGGTTCTGGTGCTGTCTTGGATAATGTTGACGTAGGGCAAACTTAAAGGAAACACCAATTTTGGCGCGTCTTCGTAACTCTGCCCCTTCTCTCGATCGATGACGTACTCCGCTTGAAGGTTCGGCACCCGGACAACGTGGATGCCCTGGTTTTCTAAGAAAATTTCGCTTTCATCCAATAACTTGACCTCCATGGACCGGCTTAGCCTTTCGATTTTTTGGTCCGTCACATCAAAGAATTCCTTTAATTGAGCCAGCGTAATTTTCGGTTTCGACCCGGTCACGGTTCTTTTTCCATCAGAACTTATGACGACGTTTTGATCCAACCACCGCGATCTTGTGGCAAGGATTTGATCCATGGCGATTTTTTTCTCACCGGGACTTAATGAAGCGATGATCTGTAAAGCTTTAACCGGGTCCGATAAAAGACTGGTTCTCTCGCCGTAACGGGTTTTTCCCACCGGCATGTGGTAACGGTCGTTGTGATTGCGCCGATTGGGCATTACGGCAATTTTTTTCCCCATGATTTCAGTGAAACTGTTCGCGACTGCCGATTGCGAAAATGTGGGTGTGCCAGCATTCCAACCCATTGATCCATTTATCGTGGCTCCTCCCATATAGACAAATGTGTCGTCTGAAGTGATGGCCCCCCCCTCGACATTCATGGTAGACAACAGCTGGAAATTCCCTTTGGAAAGATTTTTCATGCCAATATCCGAATTCAGGAGAGTAACGACCGCAGCACGATCGATATGACCGTTGTATCGCGGCGATTGGGGTTGAATTCCTTCCACCAGAGCATACATATCGGATTTTTCATTGTAGAGAACCAAGTAAGGATCGCGACCCCAGCGCGTTAACACGCGGGGAGGATCAGCGATCACAAATCGAACCCGTTCCCTTAGATCCGTCAGTTTTTCTTGATTCAAGTAACGCCATAGCGATGTTGCGGTTTGGGAATCAGTGACCATAATGATGACCATTATATTCGGTCTCAGGACGCGAAGCATTTGACTTAGGAATGGATCTTGGGGATTGGGACATTGAAATATCATCGATTGGATTTTTGTGCCCGCGTCGGAAACAATTTTGAAATTTTTTGGATCTGTGACGGTGGTGAATTGGCGTGGAGGAGCCAAAACAACGGAGGGCAAATCGGGTTCAGCGGCACGCGCTGGTTCTGCTGATTGAAGCGGAGGTGAAACGAGTCCGGAAAAAGAAATCAGGCAAGAAAACAATATCAAATGAGCGGTTAATTTCATGCAGCCTCCATGAAGGAGAGTAACATCGATCGGATGCTTAAGTTTAATATGTCAAACGCTTTCTTCCAAGCAATCTTATTGACTGGGTGATGTAATCTTTCACCGTTGATCTTGAAATAATCTTGGGTTAATCTTGCAATCTTGGGAAAAATGAAAATTCCAAAAAATCAAAGGTATGTATTAATATCAATACGAAACACGGAAAACTCAAATTTCATCACAGAGTTTTCGTAAGCGGCAGGTCGTCGGTTCGATCCCGATCCTCGGCATACACTTTTAACGGTATGGAAAAATTCACGACCATAGCAACAGAACTAGCAGCACTCGAGAAAGTCCGAGTTAATGATACAATGAAAATCATCGAAGAATGGACAGAAAAAGCTATTCACTTCGATGCATTAGACGATGTCCGTTGAGGTAATCTAACCTGCAAACATTCTAAAGGGATTAAAACATAATCGGGCAGGTCCACTCCGGTGTTACAGAATGCGCCGCCTTAAATTGGTTGTTAATCTAATGTGGTTTTCGCTGGAGAAGGATTATCTTTTGAGGTAGAGGAGCATGCATATCTTTGAAAAGGATCACAATAAAAACGGCAATGGACTTAAGATGAAACAACAAACTAAAACCCATCGTACCGTGCAGGAAAAAAACATGAACGGTGACACATCGCCCCGTTTAAAATTAATGGGTGTTAATGCGCCCATTAGACAACTTCAAGAACTGTTGGCCGCACTAGATAATTTTGCGCTTATTTCAAAAACCGACTCTCACGGAGTCATTACTTACGCAAACAAACAATTCGCAAAAGTATCCGGGTATAGTATCCCAGAACTCCTGGGTAAACCCCATTCGATTATACGTTCCAGTCATCATTCGAAAGAGTTTTTCAGAACTATGTGGGATACCATCAAGAAAGGGAATCCATGGAAGGGCGAAATTCAGAATAAGAATAAGGATGAAAAGCCCTATTGGGTTTACAGCTTGATTCTTCCAATCATCGGTTCTGAAGGCAAACCCGTCGAATATTTTTCAGTACGGTTTGATATCACAGATTTAAAGGAAGCCAACGAACGTCAGGCCATCCTCCTTGAAAAACTGAATCATTCGAACCAGGAGTTGGCTGATTTCTCATACCATGTCGCCCACGACCTCAAATCTCCTCTCCATTCAATTCAAGCCGCTCTTCAATCGGTAATTAATGACATTCAAAAGCCGTTGCCTAAGGATAAACGAGAAACTCTTTCGATCGTTATTAACCGAATCGATAAATTGGAACATTTGATTTCCCAGCTATTGGAGTTGGCTAGAGCGGATATAGCAACAGATTTTAATGAAACAGTCCGTGTATCGGATATTGTGAAAGACATCATTGATCTGGTTAAACGTCCCGAGAAGAATTTATCTTTTGATGTCAGACTTAATTCACATGAATTATGGGGAGAAAAGGTGAAATTTCATCAACTTTTTCAAAACCTGATAAGCAATGCGGTGAAATTTGTTGATAAATCCAATGGCATCATAGAGATCGGAGCGAAAAAAAGAGGAAGAAATATAATCTACTATGTTAAAGACAATGGGCCTGGAATCAAGAAGAAAGACCAGGCAAGAATTTTTGATTTATTTGTCACGCGAGCACCATCCACTAACGAAAACCATAACACGGGCATCGGATTAGCAACAGTGAAAAAAATTGTCACTAGATACGGTGGGAGGGTTTCCGTTCGGTCGACTTACTCGAAGGGCGCCACGTTCATGTTTACTCTTCCGAAAGCCATCCCCAAAAACTCTCTGAATTGACTTCGTACCGGGCGCTTGGTCAACTGATTTCATTGCCGTATTTCCAACCTACGTCATATGTGATTTAGATCACATTAAATCCCATTGTTTTTTCAACGCAATTAATTTTTGACAAATATTCACACTCTGTCTTTTTTGGATGAAATGCCTCATAATAGGAGGAACATTCTAGGGAGGGTAGCGGACATGAATTCAAAAAAATTTCATATCTTACTTGTGGAAGATGACCATCTTGATGCCCATATCACGAAAAAATATTTGGCGCAGGCCATCGAAGACGCGTCCATTGAGCATATCAGCGACGGCCCATCGGCCGTTGATTATCTACTTAAGAGAAAAGTATTTCGGAAAGCTACGACTCCCAGTTTGCTTGTTCTTGACCTGAATCTACCTGGAGTAAGTGGACTGGAGATTGTTCAGTTGGTATATGCAAACAAGGTTTTGAAAAAAATCCCCATTCTCATCATCTCAGGAGAGGCAAAGAAGGAATGGTCTGCTGAGGCCATGGGATCCCTCCCAGTTTTTATCAAGTGGATGGGCATGAAAGACTTCAAATCAATTGCTCGAGCTGCAAGAGACATATACCTAGGACGCCTTGCCTACGGACATCTAGCAAGCAAGGATTTGCAATCAACCGTCGAAAAGATTGACGGATTGGTGTAGATCACCTAATTCCCCAAATCCCCACGATATCCTTGCAATCCAATGCAAGAAGTCTTGAAGTCGGCTTGTAATGTATGAATAAGGAATCTTGCATTGATTCCCCGTGGGTCTTGAAGGAATAGCGGGAGAATCTTGCAATCTTGGATTAGACGCAATTCCCTGGCAAATCGTTTTGAATTTTAAAATCAAAACGAACCATGGAAAACTCAAATTTCATCACAAAGTTTTCGTAAGCGGCAGGTCCTCGGTTCGATCCCGATTCTCGGCTGATTTTGAGGTACGACTCAAATCCTATAAATGTTTTAATCAGTTAATGCGTTCAAAATTCTTCTACCCTATTTTCAAGATTTCCTTGGGTTTTATTATCCTGTTTTTTTTCTTGGAATTCTTGGCCCGGATGTTTTTTTCCCCCACTTATCATCCCTTTGATTTCCCCCTTTCCAACGCGAATTTTTCTCAGAACCGAATGGACGAACTCATCAGATTGGTATCGGCAGAAAAACCAAAGGATGAAATTCGAGTTGTTTTAACGGGGGGATCCGCCGCCTATGGAATAGGCGCCTCTTCGCCTGAATTCGATTTGGCCCATCAATTGGAATTACTCCTCAATAAGGGGCCCCAAACTCACAAAGTCAGAGTTTTAAACGCCGGGGTGGGAAGTTTACAGTCCACTCAAGAACTCCTGCTTTATCTTCGTTTCCTTCGATATCTTAAACCAGATTACGTCCTGATGTTCAGTGGTTACAACGATCTTAGAGAGTCAATTGTATCCACATTGAGAACCGATCGGTTCGGAGAAATCAGAAACCTCGACAAAATAAAAATGGTGCGAGAAAAAGAAACAGGCCCCCTTTTGATAGCCACCTTACGTTCAATGGCCCTCAATGTCCATCAAGGCAGCCTCAAGATATCAAGGATTTATCAAATCTGCTCCAACTTCCTATCCAACATGGATTTTATTGTTGATCGAAATTCTTCTTCTTGGGACGAATCTCAGGCGCGGGATAATATCGATGTTTTTATTAACGTCGTTCAATCATTTCAAAGTATTTCAAGACTTGATGGCTTTACTTATATCGGGACATTGCAGCCCATGGCAAACTGCGGTCTTGAAAAGTTTACCCGACCGACTGGATGGCTTGACAATAAGGTCGGAAAACTTTACAAATCCCATCTACGCGAACGCCTAAAATTCCAATGCTTAAAAGAAAAAATTCATTTCATTGACTTGAATGGAAAAACAGTTGATGATCTCAACAAACAAAATTCGTTTCTTGACTTGTGCCATTTAAATGATCAAGGGTATGCATTGGTGAGTCAAAGGTTGGCTGAAAATATCCGGTCAATGAACCTGTGGCCTCTAAGGCCATATTCAAAAAATAAAGACCTATAACCATGACGCCCTTAAAATTAAAAGCGAAATCAATATTGAGCCGCCTTTTTTTGCGGTATGTGGGAAAAGGAACGCAAGCAATTTTGGTCTCGACAGAACAGGGCGCTTTTCTGGTTCCCGCTTCGGATTTATCCATGGCACGAGCGCTTTCTCTTTCGGGCGCGTACAACAAACCTCTCCTTGAATCCATTCAATCCCAGTTGAATCCCTCCAGTCGAGTTCTATTTGTTGGGACACATGTGGGCACGTTGCTCATTCCCACCTCAAAAAAGTGTGCTTATGTCACCGGAATCGAGGCCAACCCCGCCACTTTTAATCTTTTGGAGAAAAACCGCCTGCTTCATTCAGTGACGAATGCCACACTTCTCCACATGGCGGCTTTTGATAAAGAAGGCGAACTTGAATTTCTGGCCAACCGCGACAACACGGGTGGAAGTAAAGTTTTACAACCCACCACCAACGCGCCTGAGTTTTTCTATGACAATCCCAGAAAAATAAAAGTTCCGGCCAAACGCTTGGATGATGTCCTTCCCGACCAAAAATTCGACCTCATCGTTATGGATATAGAAGGAAGTGAATACAAGGCCCTGTTGGGCATGCCTCATCTCCTGGAATTTAGTTCGAAACTAATTCTTGAAATCCACCCCTTGGGAATCGAAAAGTCCGCCGGCATAACACCCGAAACTCTTTTTTCGGCAATCCCCCGGAAATTTCAAACCGCCATCCCATTAAACACCCCCCATTTAGAACCACGCTATACCAGGGAACAATTTACATTTCTCTACAATGAAATCAGATCCCGATATTATTCTTCTGGCATTGATGTTTTATTTGAATAGAAATTGAAATACAAAGCCTTCCTCATATTGATCCTTTTTTTCCCTCTGGGATGTATACGCAACCCAGCCACAAGAAAAGTTCACCCTCGGCTTCTGTCTCCCCAAGCTGAAAAAAAGATCGGTATCGAAACCAAAAAAAAGATTCTTGAACAATATCAAGTCCTTAATAGCACAACAGTCACAAACTATGTCAGCCAAGTGGGTCAAAGGTTGGCCAGTGTGTGCGATCGTCCAACCGTGGATTATGATTTCACCGTCCTCGATAATGATTTGATCAACGCCTTTGCGGTTCCTGGCGGATATGTTTTCGTTACCCGAGGTCTCCTTGAATCCATGAATGATGAATCGGAACTGGCCATGGTATTGGGACATGAAATTGCCCATATTGCCGCTCTTCACGGGGTCCAAATGATCCAAAAAGAAATGGGACAAAATGCGCTGACGATTCTGGGCACCATTGGCGTCGCTCTCACCATGGGCCCCGAAGCCATGCTCATGGTGGCCAATACAGCGGATCTTTTCTCATCTCTGTACATGCTCGGCTACAGCCGAGAAAAAGAATTGGAGTCCGACAACTTGGGGCTCCAATACATGTTAAGAGCCGGATACGACCCTCAGGGTTCTCTGCGGTTTCTAAAAACCCTACAAGCCATGGATTCAGAAGAAAGCAAAGGCTGGGACCTCTATTTTCGAACTCACCCCTCCACCGATCAGAGAATTCGAATTATTGAAAGCATGATCGGCCGCCCTTTACCTGATTTTAAACCCCCCATTGAAGATTCCTATGCTGTCATAAAAGCCCAACTTCCGAAAGTCGACCAAGACAAGCAAGGATCTATCTCGGGATTGACCTATACCAATACCTTTCATGAGGTTCATTTCCATGTCCCCTCTAATTGGAACCTTGATTTTGTCCATTCACAAGCCTTGGTTTCATTTAGAACCCTGGATGGAGATGGCGATGGACGACTTCAAGTGGTGGATTTAAGCTCCATGACCATAACCGCTGAAAATGTGGCGTATAAATTCTCGAAGATATCGGATTTTCAATTCATCAATGGACGCGACGTTCTCTACCAAGCCGGATATGGTTATTTGGGCCGGTACTATGGAATATCTTCCAGTGGAAAACTTTTGGATATTCGTCTTTTTGCCACCATAAGACGCGGCAAAGGGTATGTTCTTCTCTGCGGAGTCCCTCCAGAAAAAGCAGACAGCTATGCGCTGGACATAGAACAAATATTGCGCGCATTGTGGTTTGGATAGGGTCTCCTCGTTGTACTACACTACGCCGCAACGGCTTCGCAGGGGATGGCTTGCCACGGCCTTTCCACGCATGATGAAGCAGGGCTTGCTTTGCGTATCTTGGGGCAAAGCAGGGCAGTTAGCTCAGCGGTAGAGCATCCGCCTTACACGCGGAGGGTCGCAGGTTCAAATCCTGCACTGCCCAGACTGTTTCTGACATTGAGGACAATAATGGGTTCCCCGGCTGGCGACCACTCCAAATTGAATAAGACCTCCACAAACAGAGCACGGTTGCCCGTCGCGCCCGTATACTTTTAAATGGAGGAGGAAGTTTCCTTTTTTCCCTTCGGCATTCACGTAATCTCTAAATGTGGTGCCTCCAGACTCGATGGCCTTCGCCAAGACAGCTCGGATATCAAAGCAGAGTTGTTGAAGAACAGAATCGGAGAGTCGTTCTAATTTCTTTTTCGGATGAATCCTGGCTTGAAAAAGAGTTTCGTCCACATATATATTTCCAAGACCCGCCAGAACCCCTTGATTGAGCAAAGCATGTTTGATCATCCCTTTCTTTTTTCTAAGGGCCCTAAACAGATCGGAGACAGACGCATTCCATGCATCGGGCCCCCAATGAGGTTCATGAGAATCATTAACCAGAGAAATCCGGCCGAATTGACGCACATCACGGAAAACGAGTTCTTCGCCGCAACCCTTCAGTTTGAACCTTAGCCGGACATAGGGATCAGGAGGCGAATTTCCCTTACGAAAAAAAAGGGCTCCCGACATTCCCAAATGGAGCTTAACAACCTTCCCATTATCCAACGACCAAAAAATCGATTTACCATGTCGTGATATGGACTGAATTCTTCCCCCTTGTAGGCCCGATAAAAAAGTCTTGAGAGGAGTTTTTAATACAAGGGGTTTATAAATCTCAACTTGAGAAATGACTTTCCCAAGAAGTTTGGATTTTAGGCCACAAACGATGGTTTCGACTTCAGGAAGTTCCGGCATATTTCCCCCCATAATTTCAAAAACGGATTTTGTTTAATCTATACAAATTCCCTTATGCAACCAAAATCATTGCAAAAGACGTGGCCATTCACTCTCCGCACTCCTATTGGGAGCGCCTTATTGATCGTCTTTCTTTTCTCTGTTCCCATCGGCCTCACTCTGGATGTGGGTTTGCCCAGCTCACAAAAAGCCGCTCTTCTTTTTGACAATGAAACCCATCAGCAATTAATTCCTGTTTTAAAAAAATTAAGAGAAAAACTTTATAACCAAATTTCTGGCGAAGGCACTCTTCGCATCCGTGCTGGGTTTGAGGAATCTTCTGCGGAAGAAGTCGTTTATCATCAGCTCCGATGTTACCTTCTCCAAGCCATGTGGTCAGATGAAACAGCACCCATTCGAGCTCTTCAAAACATCAATCCCAAAAAATTGCGCTTTAACCCTCAATTCCATCAATATGGAGCGCTGTTTTTTTATTCGGTCGGCGCAGGGATCCAATTTTCTTCCTGGTTCGGGATCATTCCCCCTCCGCAAGACATCGAACGCTATTTGGCCAATCCGGATGCCACCAAACGACTTTGGTTGATTCCCCGGATCCAATCTTTTATCGCGCTCATCGGATCGGCCCTGATTCTCTATCTTCTCGTCACCCTGCTATATGGAAAAAACTGGGGCCTCCTGGGGTGCCTCCTTATGATCAGTTCTCCCGCTCTCATGATGGAAACCCATTACCTCAAACCCTACAATCAAAGCCTCTTGTTTATTTGTTTGGCTCAGTTTCTCCTGCAAAAAGTGCAACAAACCAAAAATGTTAAATATCTTTACGCCTGCGCGGTCGCATCCGCCACCTCAGCGGCAATTCTTCCCACCAACGCCATTTTTTCCGCGCCTCTTTTGTTGGTGGCCTGGTTCTGGCGCCATCGTTTCAAAGATAAAAATTATGTTTTTCTTAAGGCCTTCTTGATCTTAGCGGTAAGTTTTCTGACCATGAGTCCCTTTTGGATCTTGGAGCCTTTGGAAGTCATGAAAGCCTTCACCAACGATCCAGTCGCAAGTTCAGGGCCTGTCTTGTCTGGGTCCAATTGGGTGAGATGTTGGGTCCAGACCTTTCCCCGCGGGTTCAGTCTCTTAATCTACCTCGCGGCTCTGGGGGGAATGATCTTAAGCATCATTGAGAGAAATATATTTGTCTCCGCTTGGATTATCCCTTATATTCTTATAACGCCCTTTATCACCTTGTCCTTCAATCCTCATTACACGGCTCCACTTTATCCCAGCGCCGTTGTGTTTGCCATTTACGCTCTCACGTTCATCAAAAAAAAATGGCCCTCCCTATCGCTCCTTCTGGCCTTGGGGATAGGCGTCACTCTTGTTCTTCAATTCATCTTTTACATCACAATTTTGGAAAAATTTCACAAGAGACAATTTGAGGTGGGTGAATGGATCAATAAAAATATTCCTATGCATTCGACGATTGGGAGCACAAGAATTACTTCGGTTTTCCCCCCTTTTCGTCTCCTCAACTATAAACACACTGAGTTCACCGATGAAATATCGCCTTCTACGAGGGAGAGAGAAAAAGTTTCCTTCTTTTCGTTATCCCCCCAATATTACCTGGCCGCCAATGCGGAGCCGCTTCCCAGCAACCCGAACTTTCAATCGCTTTATGAAACCGAACAGACATTCCCCGTTCGGACACCGTTTGATTCAATCATAAAAAACCATTTCTATCCGATTCTCAATACCCCCATCACGGTATATCGATTAAAACAATTGGAAAATTAGTCCCACCAGCGAAATCGAACAATCGCGTATAACGAAAGAAAACCATCCCGCCACAACTTTATTTTCTTTCCTTCTTTAAAACTTCGAGAAACGTAGCTAATAGGGACCTCATGAGGAATGAATCCTGATCGGATCAATTTGGCAACGATTTCCCAATCCAATTCAAAATAATTGGACCTAAAAACCTTAGAAGAGATACAACTTGATCGAAAGACCTTAAACATCGTCGTGGGATCGGTCATATGAGTCCCATAAAGAAAATTGAATAGACCATTACACACCTTATTCCCGATGTTCATGAATTTGGCTGAGACCTGATCATTAACAAATTTCCTGAAATGCCAATCCCCTTTCCCCAAGTGACGGGACCCCAACACGAAATCGGCCTTTCCCGATTGGATCGGAGCCAGAAGCGCCGGATATTCGGAGGGCTTGTACTCCAAATCTGCGTCTTGAATGAGGACAATGTCTCCAGTCAAATTCTTAAACGCAAGTTTGACGGCATGGCCTTTTCCTCGCGGGCGATCTTCATAGTGCGCGCGTATAACCCCCCTATTCTCAAAGTCTTGCACAATCTCCCGCGTCCCGTCTTGGGACCCACTTTCAACCACAATGATTTCTTTTGTGATTCCCAGAGGGTGCAAATCCACTTCCACAACCTGCTGGAGCAGGTCTTTGATGGTGTTCGCTTCATTAAAGGCGGGGATAATGACGGAAAGGACAGTCATAGTTTTTTTATTTTTTTATAAACCCATTTCTCCGCTTCTCTCAGGGATCGGACAATACCATCCGGCTTAACACGTAAGGGTTCTTTATAACGCCTGTCGATAAAAATAGAAAGAACCCCAGCTCGTTTTCCCGCTTCGATGTCTTTGGACCGGTCCCCTATCAAGAAACTTTTTTTTAGATCAATCCTCCAATCCTTTGCGGCCTTTAAAATCATTCCCGGCTTGGGCTTTCGGCAAAGGCAATTATCCTCATTGTCATGAAAACATGAAACTATCTCTGACAAGAAAAGCGCCTTCTGAACCACCTTGTTAATTCCAAGGACCGTCTTTTTTTTTGTCATACCTCTTGCGACATCGGGTTGATTGGTCACTCCTATCAATAAAAAACCTGCGTTTTTTAAGCGTTTACATATCAGGGGAGCGTCGGAGTAAATTTTTAATCCCGCAACGCATTTTGGCGCAAAGGGCATTCGGCCTTTGATGACGGGACGATTGCAAACCCCATCACGGTCGAGAAAAATGGCGGGACGTTTCATTTTTATTTTTTGAGGTATTTTTCCAATTCTTTGATGCCCTGCAAGGAGCCCACTTCATAAAATCGTTTGCGAACCACGGTTCCAGCCAATTGCCGTTTTGTGATGAGACGGGAAAATATCTCACTCAAATCAAACTTTTTTCCCGGTAGAAAACCCTTCATTGCTTTCTTGTTGAGAACACTCAACCCATAATCAATATATTCCATTCGAGATGAAGTTTTCCTCTTATCGTACTCAGTCACAAGCCCATTTTTAAAAACCACATTGCTGCGCTCAATCTGGTTTTTATTCTTATAAAGAACCATCAGTCCCTGCTTTCCAACTCTCTCATAAATTTTCTGAACGGCCTGATAATCAATATCCAAATAGGAATCCCCATATAGAACAAAAAAATCGCCCGATATTAATTCCGTGGCTTTACGAACGGCTCCGCCTGTTCCCAAAGCATGGCGTCCATCAAAAACAAAATCGAAAGAGAGACCACTCCGATCCTCATTCAGGGTCTTAAGAATCAATTCTGATTTATACCCCAAACAAAAAATGATTCTCTTTATGGATTTTCTTTTCAACAGTTCAATTTGATGAAACAGAAAGGGTCGACCTAAAACAGGCACGAGAGACTTGGGAAATTTTCTCGAAAAGGACCCGAGACGGGTCCCGAATCCCCCTGCTAAAATGACGACAGGAAGAGACCCGTCAGGATTTGATTTGGCCATTTCGCTCGTAGACCCATCGAACAATCTCCATGTTTTTCCGGGCCTCCAAACCTGTTGTACCGATTTGCTGCGGAGAACCTTGCAGGGACCTGACAAAAGACTCCCATTCCAATTTCCACGATAGATCGGATCCAGGAAAAGAAAACACCTCTGTTTCTGGCGGGCCCATTTCGGGTTTCATTTTAAAAACCCTCAATTCTTCAACGCCATAACTTCCACCCAAGCCAGAAATCTCCAATTTTCCTCTCTGACAAAAGATCTCAAAATGGAAAATGTTTTTCCATTCAACCCAACTGGCATGCAACCAAGCGCACCGCTGATGGTCCTCGGATTCAAGAGCGACGAAGCCGTAATCCTCAACTTTCATGGGCCAAAAAAAAGTATGCGTGGTTCCCCAACGGGGGTTTAATGGGCCCATCATCCATTGGGCGAGATCTATAAGGTGAACCCCTTGATCCAAAAGCTCTCCTCCTCCGCTGACCGAGGGATCCGCTCTCCATTCTTTTTCATAACCCAAACGCCCTCCATGGCCATAGCGAGCTCGAACAAACATCAAGTCACCCAATGAATGGCCCTCAACTATTTCCTTGGCTTTTTGAAGGGCCGGATGAAATCGGTGGTTATAACCGACTCTTAAAATCTTCTTGAATTTTTCGGAAGCATTGATTTGGCGTTGAATTTCCTCGATGTTGCGCCCCCCTGGCTTTTCAACCAGAACATGCTTTCCCGCCGATAAAGCGGCCTGCGAACATTCGGAGAGCATGTCATGCGAAGTTGAAACTACAACCACCTCAATGTCATCACGTGCGATCAAATCACGCCAATCTTTTTCAACTGTCGCGCGATGTTTTTCTGCCAAAACTTTGGCACGGGAATGATCTTTATCTTGAACAGCCACAAGCCGGGCGTCCGACAAAGAATCCGCTCGCTTGGCACCCACCAGGCCTGCGCCGATGATACCGACTCTTATCACTTGCCAATGACCATCACTTTTGAACCCTCATGGTCAAATCCAAATCGAACTTCTTGTAATCCTTCTTTTTTCATCGCTTTTCGTAAGGCGACTCGGTCCTTGGCATAAAACATCAGAAACCCGCCGCCCCCCGCTCCGATGAGTTTTCCTCCCAAAGCCCCATTGTCCACTGCCAAGTCATACCAACGAGAGATGTTGTCATTGCTGATACTGGCCGTTCTCTTCTTCTTGTGGAGCCAATGTTCATGCATATATTTGGCAAACTTTTCGGTATCGCCAGCCTCCAAAGCGCCGCGAATAGAATATCCCAACTCTTTAACAAAGTGCAGATTTTCGATGATTGATTTATCATCATTTTCCGTGCGAGTTTTTTGGTCCAACAAAACTTCGCTTGCACTTCGGGAATACCCCGTAAAAAACATCAACAGATTATCTTCCAAATCATCCATCGCAGCTTGAGAAATCTCCAAGGGTTTAACATTCACCTCACCCAATGGTGAAATTTCCATGCATATAATTCCTCCAAATGCCGCGACGAACTGGTCTTGCTTTCCCACAGGTTCTCTTAAACGATCGATTTCTATCCGACAAGCCTCCTCCGCCAAATCATGAGTGGAGATATGGTTTTTTTTAAATGCATAAATAGCCCGAAGCAACCCAACGTTAAAGGAGCCTGAAGATCCCAACCCTGTCCCAGCCGGAATGTCAGCGATGCTCACCATCTCAATGGAAGGTTCCATTTTGTGCATGGAGAAAGCCTCTCGGACGATGGGGTGTTTTATTTCAGAAATTTCATCCACATATTCAAGCGCCGAATATTTGACGATGTATTTTTTAGGAAAAATTCGGTGCAACGTAATGTAAATGTACTGATCTATCGCAGCTGAAATAACAAACCCGCCATATCGTGAATAATAGGAGGGCAAATCGGTTCCTCCCCCTCCAATACTAATACGAAGCGGCGTGCGCGTGATAATCATCGGCCCTTGTGGCCTCCTTCATAAACCCATGGGTTGTTGAGCAAAAACTGAACGGTTCTCCGTACTCCTTCTCTAATGGTTATTTTGGATTTCCATCCGAGAGAGCGGATCTTCGTGGTATCCAAAAAAATAAAGGGGTTGTCTCCCACCCATCCTTGATCGCCCCCTTCATAGGTTCGACGGGGATGGACTTTTAATTCATCGACAATCACATCAAGAGATTGGTCCACGGTCACATATTCCTCTGTTCCCAAGTTAAAAATCTCAATCTTCTGTCCGGACTGACGGTTGAGGGCCCACAGAAGGGCATCAACGCAATCTTCGACATACAAATAGGATTTTTTCTGTTGGCCATTTCCTAGCACATGAATTTTGGTGGGATCGGATTTGAGTTGTCGGACGAAATCCACCACATGCCCATGGGTGTAATTCTGCCCCAAGATGGATACAAATCGGAATATTTTCGCTTGAATTCCATATCCTTCCGCGTAGGCGGCTATTAAACCTTCGCAAGCCAATTTCGAGGCTCCATAGAGAGAGGTTTGAATTGGGAAAGGACAATCTTCCGGCGTCGGGATAACGGGGGCCGCTCCATAGACACTTCCCGTTGAGCTGAACACAAATCCCCGCACCCCCGCTTTTCGGGAAGCCTCCAGGACATTCCACGTGACAAGGGTGTTCTGTTGGAGATCTCTTTCTGGATAGCGAAGCCCGTCTTTGACATCGGCGTTTGCGGCCAAATGAAACAACCAATCAATCTTATCGCTAACAAGACCCTCCAATGATTGTGGGTTAAGTAAGTTTTTCTCGAAAAAGGAGAATTGAGGATGTTTTCTAAACTTCTCTAAAAATTTTGCATGCCCAGTCGAAAAATTATCCACCCCGATAACGGAATGCCCCTCTTTCAACAAGCGTTCAATTAAGTTGCTCCCGATAAAACCCGCGGCTCCCGTTACCAACGCTTTCATTGTCAAGACCTGAGGATTTGACGGAAAAAGGTGTTGTCAATTCGGCGCATCCGAAAACGATTGGAATCTTTAGCAATAGAAGAAGAGTCTTTGGCCAATAGATCATAATCATAGCGAGCGCTCAAGAGACGCCCTGTTATCCCATTGGAAGCGGGGCTCAACAAGAAATTCACGAGACGCGCGGCCAATTCCGGAGGAACTCCCCCGGTTTTCTTGCACTCTTTGGCACTTAATGCCAGCCGCCCCACCCGTTTGGTTCCCGCTTGGATCATTGTTTCAGTCAGTTGACTGTAAACCTGGCCGGGAGAAATTGCATTAATTCTTAAGCCTTGCTTTAACAATTCTGGCCATAAGGCCTCAACAAGATGCGTCAAAGAGGCTTTGGCGGTGCTGTAACAACTAAAGTTTTCAAACAGGGTGTCTCCACCCAGGCCTGCTCCACTGAGGACCACCAGTGATCCTTCTTGGATCCGTTTAACCTTGGCCTGCCGAACAAAAGCATGAATCAGTCGCGTGTTACAGAAGAAATTCTCAGAAAAATCATCGATCCATTTTTGGACTTCAATGGAGGAAAAGGGCCCCAACGCCCCAAATCCGCCCGCGTTACAAACCAATCCAAAGGGACGAACAGAACGGGAGAAAAAATTTTTAATGACCCGCAAAGGACCCTTGGGATCCGTTAACTCCAATTGATCGACATAGATATTTTCTTGGGTGAGTAATTTTAATTCTGAAACCAGGGGGGATAATTTCGATGGTTTTCTAGCGGTCAAATGGAGTCGAAATCCAGACGACGCCAATTCTCTGGCGATAGCCGAACCAATGACCCCGTTGGCGCCGGTGACAAGAACATCTCGAGATGAACTACGCGCCATGGGTTCCGTTGAAAATTAGATATCCGACGGAAAAGTAATTAACCTGCGTTTGATCAGACTCCATTTTTTTTCTGAGACTCCCATTGGGATCAATCAATATTTTTTTACGCATAGATGAAAATATCGCTGGATCAATGTTGCGCCAGGTTTGATCATCCTTCGCGACAATTAAGCAATCGCTATCTCTTAATGTTTCATCAATATTCGGGGCTAGTGATATTTTTTTTTGAGAAGAAAGGGGAATATTTTTTATGAGAGGGTCAAATACAACCACTTGTGCCTGATGCGCGGCCAACCACTTCGCCAAATCGAAGCTCCATGATCCTCGAAGTGTGTCCGTTCCTTCTTTGTAACTTAGGCCCCACAGCGCGAATCTTTTCCCCTTGATGTTTTTAAACAACGTTGAAACTTTCCTTTTCACCCATAATTTATGGAATGAATTGCTTTTCTTCACCGCTCGTATCAAATGGGATTGAGTTTTCTTCTTGTGGTCCAATTGATTGAGAAAATTAATGTCTCGCCCCAGGGTTCCACCGGCATAGGCGGAACCCGGCCTCAGGTACGCCCAAGGTCCAATTCGAGATTCACTCAAGAGTCCCGCGCACACTTCCTGCGCATCAGCTCCCACATTTTCACAGAGAACAGCAATTTCATTGGCAAAAGCCACCGAGGTGGCCAAAAATGCATTGAGCGCGTGTTTCACCATTTCAGCAGACTCGGGCCTCATCCAAACAACACGAGAGGAGAGTTTGGTTAAAACGGGTTCAAAAATAGATCGATCCTTTGCATACCGGGTCCCCGCCACAATCCGGTCCGGATTTTCGAGTACATGCAAAGCTTTTCCCAATCGTAAATTTTCAGGGGAATAACAAATCGGGAGATTCAAGGAACGGACTTGTTTTTTTATCAGGGTTTCTACAGAAGCACAATAACCCACTGGAACTTGCGACGAAATAAGAAGGCCTCGTTGATTATTAAGAGAGGGGATCAAACGAGCCACCATCTGATTTAAAGTTTTGAGATCGGCGCGGTCATTCTTGAGAATGGGAGTGTCCAAGGTTAACCAAACCAGGTCGGCGTGAGCGAGAGCATCTGAAAGCGAGCAAGAAAAAAACAAACGTCCAGATTGCAATTGCTGTTTGAGGAGATCATCCAAACCTGGTTCATGAAGAGGGGCGCGACCATTATTTAAATTGGAAATGACTTGGGGATCGTCATCGACGCCAATCACGTCAAACCCTGCCTTTGCAAGGGCCGCGGACATCACGCAACCCAAATGCCAAAGGCCATATGTACAGATGCGCATGTTCAAAACTCCCTGATTACGAAGATGTTTTCGTTGGCGAGTTTTGCATTTTTTTAACTCTGACTCTGATAATAATTAATGCCCCTAACGAGAATCGAACTCGTCTCTCCGCCTTGAAAGGGCGACGTCCTAGCCGATAGACTATAGGGGCTATAATTTTGTTTGTGCCCGGAGAGATTCGAACTCTCGACCCTACGATTAAAAGTCGTATGCTCTACCAACTGAGCTACGGGCACTTTGACTCACGAACAACGCTCGCTCAGTGCAAGCACGCGGTCTTAAATAAAAATCGCCGGTGAAAAGCCAGGCTCTTCACCGGCGACGGGCGCGAGTATAGCAAAGCTCTTTAAACTTTCACCATTCTCACATCGAGAATAGAAGCGTTGGTCCGAATGGCCGCCAATACGTTTTCGGGCACCACTTCATCAACCGTTAAGATACTGACCGCTTCACCGCCAGCCGAGCGACGCCCCACATCATAACCAGCAATATTGATATTGGAAGCGCCCAAAATCGTTCCCACAAATCCCACCACACCGGGGCGATCAATGTTGGTGAGCAAAATCATATTTCCTTCAGGAACGATGTCCAACGTGAGATCGTCAATTTCAACCAAATGGGGCTGATCTGTTCTGAAAATAGACCCCGCCACTCGGCGACGGGTCCGTCCGGTTTCAATTTCAATCGTTAGGAGCCCCGTATACTCCTTTGAATCAGGAACCGCCACTTCTGAGATCGCCAAATTAAAATCCTTGGCTTTGGACAGCGCGTTCACCGAAGAAACGCCCGACGTTCTGGATGAAAGAATACCCGCAACCGCCTCCGCTGTTAACGGAGACAGGTTGATTCGACTTAAAGTCCCCGCGCCCGTAATCGTCACTTTCTTGATGGGTCCATCGACAATTTGAGCGATAAACCGCCCCAAACGGTTCGCAAGGACGGAATAAGGTTTAACTTCCGGAGGAAGGCCGGCGGGCAAATTAAGCGCATTTCGAGGAACGCCTTTCTCAAAATACTCAACCACCGCTTCAGCCAATTGAACAGACACTTTCACCTGCGCTTCTTCAGTCGACGCGCCCAGATGAGGCGTCGCAATCACATTGGGATGCTTGATGATGTCCCAAAAAGTGGGAGGTTCTTCTTCAAAAACGTCCAATGCGGCCCCTTTCACTTGACCCGAATTCAGCGCTTGGAGCAAAGCCTGTTCGTCAATCACGCCGCCGCGCGCGCAATTGATGATTCGAACTCCTTTTTTCATTTTTGATAAGGTTTCGGCATTGATCATATGTTTGGTGGCGTCCGTCAAAGGCACATGAACCGAGATAAAATCGGCCTCTTTAATCACTTCTTCGACCGAACACAATTTCACTCCCACCAAACGGCACCATTCCGGATCCGCCATCGGGTCATGCGCCACCACATGCATCTCAAGGCCAATCGCGCGCGACGCGACTTCACGGCCCACGCGACCCAAGCCCACCAACCCCAGAGTTTTACCGACAAGCTCGGTTCCCATAAATTTCTTTCGGTCCCATCTTGATTGTTTCATGCTGGCATCGGCGGCCGAAACATTGTGCGCCAAAGCCATCATCAAACTAACAGTATGTTCAGCCGCTGAAACGGTGTTTCCACCCGGCACATTCATCACAATCACGCCCTGTTTCGAGGCAGCGGCCAAATCTATATTGTCAACTCCTACACCGGCGCGTCCCACCAATTTCAATTGTTTGCCCGACTCAAGAACGGTGGGAGTCACTTTTGTTTCAGAACGAACCAAAAGCGCATCAGCAGAGCTGATTTCATGAAGCAATTCTTCAGGCTTCATCCCGGGCTTGATAACGACTTCGAATTTCGAATTCGTTAGAAGAGGAGTAAGACCTTCTTTATCGATGGGATCAGAAACAAGAACTTTAACCATGACCGTTATACCAATGCAGCTTCGGCGACTTTAACCGCCTTGCCTGGCTCAGGGATTTTGTATCCCATATCTTTTAATGTGGTCTCAAGGGCCGAGAGCCCGATAATCATGTCAAAACCGTCCATATAACCCATATGGGCCAATCGGAAAATTTTCCCTTTGAGATGATCTTGTCCTCCGGCGATGGAAACGCCTTGATCGCTGAGCATTTTCTTGATGAGAAGATTTCCATCAAAACCCTCCGGCAATTTAGCTGATGTTAGAACCGCACAGGGACGGGTGGAGAAAAGAGGAAAGCCCAGGGCCCGGATTCCCGCTTGGGCGGCCCCCATCAATTTCCGATGACGCTCCCAAACCTTCTCAATGGTTTCTTCTTGGATCATTTTGATGGCTTCATTCATTGAAGCGAACAAGGAAACGGCAGGGGTCCAAGGAGTTTCGTTTTCTTTGATGGATTTTCGAATGGTCTTAAAGTCAGAGTAGAATTTGGGACACTTTGATGCTTCTACAAGCTTCCATGCTTTTTCGGACAAAGAGGCCATGGCCAATCCAGGAGCGGTCATGAGGCCTTTTTGTGAACCTGATACCACCACGTCCAGTTGCCATTCATCTTGATGAAGTTCTTCTCCCCCCAAACCTGAGATGGCGTCCACAATAAAAATCGCCGGCGTTTTTGCCACGATTTTCGCGATGGTTTTCAAATCATTAACGGTTCCAGCGGACGTTTCGGTGTGCTGGGTCAAGACCGCCTTGATTTTGGAGTTTTCCTTGAGAGCCGCCTCAATCTTCTCGGGAACCACGGGTTTGCCCCAATCCTCTCGAATGGCGTGAACTTTTATTCCGAACGCTTCACAAATTTTTATCCACCGCTCTCCAAAAGAACCCACGGAGGCCACGACCACTTCGTCTCCGGGTGACAGTGTATTTTGAACCGCCGCTTCCATGGCGCCCGTTCCGGACCCATTGATCATCAAAATGTCATTTTTGGTTCGAAAAACATATTTCAATCCTTCCTGAACGGAAGCGAAAATGGCCTGAAACTCTTTGGTCCGGTGATGCAAAATGGGTTCTGCTGATTTCGCGGCCACACGGGGAGGAACAGGGGTGGGACCAGGGGTGAGCAAGTAATATTTCTTCATGATAATTTTTTGATTCTCCTTTTATTTGTCATCAACATGAATTAATTGGTGCCGGGCAAATGCGAAGCTTTTCGTGGGGACATAACAGGCTTAAGCGGCGCGGGTTGCAAGGCTCGACTGAGGACGTCGTCAATTGTATCAACAGGGATCAACTTTAATCCACTTCGAATATTTTCCGGAATCTCCGGTAAATCTTTTTCATTGCCTCGCGGGAACAAAACCTCCTTAATCCCCTCTCTAAAAGCCGCAATGACCTTTTCCTTTAACCCCCCAATAGGCAATACGCGCCCTCGAAGGGTCACTTCACCCGTCATGGCCACATCTTTCCTGACCGCTCCCCCCGAAAGAGCCGATGCAATAGCAGTGGCCATGGCGATGCCGGCCGAAGGGCCATCTTTGGGCACCGCTCCTTCCGGAACGTGCACATGCAAATCAATTTTGTTGAAGGATTTTTGTTGAATTCCCAGTTTCGCCCCATGAGATTTAACCAACGAAAAGGCGGTTTGGGCGGACTCTTGCATCACCGCCCCCAACTTTCCGGTGAGGATCACTTTTCCTTGACCGGGCGTGGTGGTCACTTCAATGGTGAGAGTTTCGCCTCCGTGATCGGTCCATGCCAATCCCGTTGAAATTCCCACCGCGTTCACGGAGATTTTCTCACGAATATAATCGGCCGCTCCCAAATAGTGATGCAGATCGTTCAAGCCGATCACAATGTTTTTTAAGGAATTATCTGTTGCATTTTTTTGAACCCATTCGACAGCCACTTTTCGGCAAATCTGCGCAATCTTTCGTCCCAGGTCTCGCACACCCGCTTCACGCGTGTAGAGATGAACGATTTTTCGGAGCGCATCTTCATCGATTTTGACTGATCCCTCTCCCAACCCGTGCTCTTTGAGCGCCTTCGGGATTAAAAACTGATTGGCAATCGACACTTTTTCATCGGTCGTGTAAGAAGAAAACCGAAGAATCTCCATGCGGTCGAGCAGGGTTGGCGGAATGCTGTAGAGAGAGTTGGCCGTGGCTATAAAAATAATTTTCGAGAGGTCAAACTCCATATCCAAGTAATGGTCCAGGAAAGTTTTGTTTTGTTCTGGGTCCAACACTTCAAGCAATGCCGCCGCCGGGTCCCCTCTCCAATCAGACCCCATCTTATCGATCTCGTCCAAAAGGATGACCGGGTTTTTGGTTTTGACTTTCTTCAATGTTTGAATAATTCGCCCGGGCATGGATCCTATGTAGGTGCGTCGATGACCGCGGATATCCGATTCATCGTGAACTCCGCCAAGGGAAATTCGGGCGAATTGACGCCCCAACGCCCGGGCCAAAGATTTGGCCACTGAGGTTTTCCCCACTCCTGGAGGTCCGACAAAACACAAAACGGGCCCTTTGATTTCCTGCGTTAATTTAAGAACGGCCATATATTCAAGAAGCCGTTCTTTCGGTTTTTCCAAACCAAAATGATCCTCATTCATGATCGATCGGGCGTGAGGAACATCGGTATCATCTTGGGTCACGATGTTCCAAGGCAAAGCCAACACCCAATCCAAATAATTTCGGATCACCGTGGCCTCTGGAGAAAAAGGCGCCATTTTTTCTAACCGACCCACTTCTTTCAGCGCCATTTCCTCAAGGTTTTCAGATAATTTCAGGGCTTTTATTCTTGTACGGAGATCTTCAATATCTCGCCCATTGTCGTCTTTTTGTTTAAGTTCTTTTTGAATAGCCCGCATCTGTTCATTCAGGTAATACTCTTTTTGGTTCTTTTCAATTTGACGATGAACGCGGGTCTGGATCTTCCTCTCAATATTCAAGATTTCTATTTCAGAATCCAAAATTTCCACGAGACGCGCCATGCGTTTGGGAACCTCGATGATTTCAATCAGATCCTGTTTTTCCTCGTTACCAATCAGCAGCGCCTCCGAAACGGTATCGGCCAACTGGTCAAGAGACGTCATATTCGTGACATTGGCCACGACTTCGAGTGGAATTCGACCATTCTTTCGAACATAATCATCAAATTTTCTCACCAACAACCGCCGCAATGCCTCAAGATGGACTGGATTTTCTTTTTCGAGAGAGGGCGTATCAATGGTTTGGATATCCCCTATCAAACATCCATTCTCAAAGGTCACATCCACAAGCCGGGCCCGATGACGGCCCAAAACTCGAACGCGCAGAGTGGTATCGGGCATATTGATGATTTGCAAAATTTCGGCCACGGTACCGTATTCGTAGATGTCTTCTCTGGAGGGCTCCGTCGCTTTTAAATTTCGCTGGGTGGTGACAAATATTAAACGATCCCCGGAAAAAGCCGTTTGAACCGCCTGAATGGAACGTTTTCGTCCCACCACCAGGGGCACATGCAGGTATGGAAAAAGAACCCGATCTCTGATGGGGAGAATGGGAAGTTGTGAATGATGGGTTTGAACTTTGCTCATGGTTTTCAGGTTCGTTTGTTAGGCGGATTGGCGCTCGGCGTCGCCATAGAGGCGAACCGGAAGTTTCTCTTTACGCACCACCGCGTCATCAATGATAACTTTGCGAAGGTTGGTTTGTTCCGGTAATTCATACATCAAGTCCAACGTCAAATCCTCAATGATGGAACGCAATCCTCTCGCGCCGGACCCTCTTCGAAGGGCCACACCTGCCATCTCTTTAACCGCGGCCTCCGTGAATTCCAGGTCAACGCCTTCCAACTTAAACATCTTTGTAAATTGCTTAATCAAGGCGTTTTTCGGACGGGTCAAGATATCCACCAAGGCCCCCTGGCCCAACGGTTCAAGCGTGGTAACCACCGGCAAACGGCCCACCAATTCCGGAATCAATCCAAAAGCGTTGAGATCCTCTGGTTGGAGGTACTTCATATATTCCCCATGAGGAACCTTTTTGACAGGCTGAACGTCCGCGCCAAACCCAAGCCCTTGATTGCCCAAACGTTGTCGGATGATGTTGTCCATTCCCTCGAACGCCCCTCCACAAATAAAAAGAATGTGGGTGGTGTTGACCTGTATATATTCTTGTTGGGGATGCTTGCGCCCCCCCTGAGGAGGAACAGACGCCACGGTGCCTTCCAAGATTTTCAGAAGGGCCTGCTGAACCCCTTCTCCGGAAACGTCCCGTGTGATGGAGGGAGAATCAGATTTCCGTGAAATCTTGTCGATTTCATCAATATAGACAATTCCTTTTTCAGCGCGTTTCACGTCATAAGAAGACGCTTGAAGGAGACGGAGGATGATATTCTCCACATCTTCCCCGACATACCCCGCTTCCGTGAGAACCGTGGCATCCGCCATCGCAAATGGAACCTTGAGCAACCGCGCTAACGTTTGAGCCAACAGGGTTTTTCCCGTTCCCGTGGGCCCCACCAGAAGAATATTCGACTTTGAAAGCTCCACATCTGATTTGGAGCCGATTTTGGTGGCGCGTTCCGCCAATTCAACACGCCGATAGTGATTGTAAACCGCCACTGAAAGCGTCCGCTTCGCTTTTTCCTGGCCGATCACATATTCATCAAGCGCTGTTTTGATTTGCGCAGGAGGTGGCAAGGTGCGAATCGCATGACGTTGCTCTTCTTCAGAAATCTTTTGGAGAAGCGCGTATGAATTGCGTATACATTCTTCGCATACGTAGGTTCCCTGCCCCCCGATGAGTTTGAGGCCGTCAACTTTCCCCTTTGTGCAAAACACGCATTGGGGGGATTCTCCCATGCCGAAATTAGAATCAATCACCCGTTGTCTCCTATTTTTTATTCAGTTCCATCAGTTTTCTTGGTGTGATCACTTCGTCTATGATCCCATACTCTTTTGCTTTTTCAGCCGACATATAAAAATTACGCTCCATGTCCGCCGTTATTTTTTCCACGGCTTGCCCGGTGTGTTTCGCCATAATTTCGCACAACCGCCGCTTCGTTTTTGAAAGTTCAGTGCTTTCAATATTGATATCGGTGGCTTGACCGGAAAGCCCCCCGCCTGAAAGTAGAGGTTGATGAATCATCACCCGTGAATTGGGAAGCGCGAAACGATGCCCTTTTGTTCCCGCTGTTAAAAGAACAGCGCCAAAGGACATGGCCATTCCCATGCAAATGGTGGTAATGGGGGACTTGATGTACTGCATCGTGTCATAAACCGCCAGCCCGGCGGTCACCATGCCCCCCGGGGAGTTGATATAGAGGTTGATGTATTTTTCAGGGTCTTCCGCTTCCAAATAAAGAAGCTGCGCAATAATAAGATTGGCTGAATCCGTCGTCACCGCCCCGCCAAACCCGCCCACAAAAATAATCCGGTCCTTCAGCAACCGAGAATAAATGTCATATCCGACAACAGCTCCCTGATTCCATCGTTCAATGATAGAGGGGATGAGCATGAACGCCTCCGTTAAATGTCTTTAATTTTTGCGTGATCGATGAGCCAAGTAAACAATTTTGACTCACGAATTTCTGATCTAATCTGATCTTGAAATTTTGACTTCAAGGCTTTTTCCAATGAGACTTTATCTTTATTTTCAGACCGCGCCACGATATCATCTATTTTTGTTGTTATTTCGGTCTCCGTGGCGTCAATGGACTCCGCCGCCGCAATGGCATTGAGAATATACGCCAAACGCACATCTTTTTCGGCCTGTTTTTGAACTTCCGGTTTGGCCTTTTCAAGCACCTTCTCCAAATCCTCTTTGGAAAAACCTTGCTGGATCATTCGATTTGTCTGTCTCTCTATGAGATGTTTGATTTGACTCTCCACCATGCTCGCAGGAACCTGAAAAATATGATTTTCCAACAAACCATCGATCACTTGTTTTTCAAGATCGTCGGCTGTGGCCCTTTTTTGCTCGGCCTCGAGATTTTCCCGAATTCGATCTTTTAATTTCTGAAGAGACTCAAGCCCCAAATCTTTAGCGAATTCATCATCCAACGCAGGCACTGTTTTTTCCTTGATGGCGTTCAGTTTGACTTTAAAAATCGCCTCTTTGCCGGCCAAGTCTTTTGAAGGAGAATCTTCCGGAAATTTCACTTTTATTTCCCGCTCCTCCCCTGTTTTAGCGCCCACCAAGCCTTCTGCCAATCCCACGATTCCCTGGGGAGCTGACATATCCAAAAGGAAATTGTCCGCCTTGGCTCCCTCTATGGTTTTACCGTCAATAAATCCTTCATAATTAACGACCGCAAAATGGTTATTCTTGAGCGATTCCTCTTTGGACTCAACCAAACGAGCATTCATCTCCCCCAGATTGGTGAGCGACTTGGAGATATCCGCTTCCCCAATAACCTTATTTTTTCTGTTGAGTTTGAGACCTTTATAGCTGCTGAGTTTTACTTGGGGAGCCACTTCCACTTGAAATTGGAAGTTAAACGATTTTTCAGGAACGAAATCGGCGGTTTGAACCAGCGGGGTTTGAACGGGGTTGATTTTTTTTGACTTTAAGGCTTCCGCCACTCCATCGCGCATCATCAAATCCTGCGCTCGCTCATAGGCCACACCCTTAAAGTTTTCCCGAACCAATTGAATGGGGGCTTTCCCGGGCCGAAACCCTGGCAATTTGGCTTGATTTTGAACAATTTTAAAAGCTTCTTCTATTTTTTCTTTGACCTTGGAGGCGGGCCACTCCACCGCCAACGTATGTAAACAACCGTTTTCGGAAACCACTTTTACCTTGATATCACTCGTTAAGCCTAACATGTTAACCTCATTTTTAGATTGTGAATTGCAATTCTTTGTACACTTCGCCGCCTTATTTCTCTTGGGCAGGTGGCGGAACTGGCAGACGCGCGAGGCTTAGGACCTCGTGCCCGCAAGGGCTTATGGGTTCAACTCCCTTCCTGCCCAAAAAAAATATGCGCCCGGCAGGACTCGAACCTGCGACCTGCTGGTTCGAAGCCAGACGCTCTTCCAGCTGAGCTACGGGCGCAAAAATACATATTCATTGTTTCCCAGCGAAGTTGTTGTTTTCACCTTCACCAAAGAAAGCCCTCTCTCTTTAAAATAATCGATGGTCATCTGAGGTGACGCCACTTCGAATGGGAACCCCCCCAACCAATCGATCCAATCATGCCACAAAGACATTCCGCGGCTCTTTTTATAATCCGACCACACATTTTTTCCTATCAACAGTGATTTACACGCCGCTCTAAAAGCCATGTAGGGAATAAATAGCAAACAAACAGCCCAACGTCCCATGAAACCTGAACAATAGACTTTTTTTACTGCCCACCAAAATCGAGACCTCCATCCTTGGTCATTATAAAGAGCGATGAACAATCGCCCCCCTCTTTTCACCGGAAGACGCGCATTGTCCAACGCCTTCCACATCTCCCCCGTGTGATGCAACACTCCCCAGGAATAAACCAGGTCAAACTCCCCCAAACTTGACACATACCCCTGATCAAGGGCCGATCCCCGTTCGACAATCCATTTCGGATCATCTTTAAAATACTTTTCCTTTAAAAACTGTCCGCAGGCCACCGACTGAGGGTCATAGTCAAAGGACCGAACCTCCGCGCCCAATCGCCGAGCCGCCAATGAAAAAAGACCACTTCCCGAGCCGATATCCAAAAACCGTTGGCCTTGAAGATCTTTTACGCCGAGCATTTCTTGGAGCGACTTTTCCGCTTCCTTGATTCGCTCCTCTGTTAGCGTCGACAGGAACCGGCTCCAATTCTTTCCAAAGGTGAACCGGTTACCGGAACTGATTTCTTGTTCGAATGAATCCATGAAATTTGTTAAGAAAAAACTTTGGGCCGCCCCGGAATCGAACCGGGAACCTTGTCCTTAAGAGGGACCTGCTCTAGCCAGTTGAGCTAGCAGCCCTGTTAAAATTTAGGCGGGGTTTATACCAATTATTGGAGGAGTGCCTCAAAAGAAGGAACAACGAGGGTTACGAGACTCAAAATCGAATGTGAAGGCCAAACCGGTAGGTGTTGCCCAAATCGGCGAAGGGAACCCAGGCAAAGGAGAATTCAGCGCGCCCAAAACTGAGCCCAGCCCCCATGGTTAAACCCGCGCCATCAGAGGCAGTGGCTTGAGAGTTGTATCCTCCTCTTAAAGCCAAGCGGTTCTTTTCACCAAGAGACCGGCGATATTCAACTCCGGCGCCAAATCCAGGGTCATTGTCTCTGAACCAACGGCCATCAGCGGTGACCATCAATTTTTCTCTAAAAAATGTAGCCGCAAATCCTCCATCCACGGTGGTCGGCAACGGATCGGATTCATTTCTGAATTTAATGCTGCCCCCCAGATGGCGGACCGCCAGTCCCAATGACACGGGACGACTTCTTAACCTCTTCATCACCCCCACATCCGCCGCCCAGGTGTTGGCCGAGGTGGTATCGATGGATTGACGAATCATTCGACCTGTCACACCAAGGGAAAGAAGAGGCGCAAAATGATGTCCATAGGTCAAGGCATAGGCGCTGTCCATGGCTTCGAAACTGCCGTTGCGGGTCTCATCTGTGCCACGGCGTTGAAGATCTTCCACTTTAAGAGTGGAAGCCGATATAGCGAAAGCGCCGTGATTGGTGGGATAACTGAAAGCACCGAAATCATAACTCGTATCAGCAATCCATTGCGTGTGCATGGCCGTAAACTCCGGACGACTGCTCGTGGCAATACCCGCGGGGTTGAAATAAACCGCATTCACATCTTCTGAAACGGCGACAAAGGAATCTCCCAAGGCGGTTGGACGGGGCCCCGCTCCAATTTTCAAGAATTGGGCTCCCGCGGTTCCCGCATTTTTATTGGCGCCGTAAAGAGACTCGACAGAAGCAGAAGAAATTAACAGTAGATTCAACGAAATAAATATCCATGAAAAGATCAAACCGAGAGGCCGACGTCCCGGCAACCTGTCCGACCAAGCGCCAGGTTTAAACCCAAGTAAAACCTGGGCCCCGGACAAAGACATTCCGGGGCGACGAACTTCTCGCATGCGGTGAAGAGAATTCATCAAACCCTGTTTGATATCACGCATCTTCATTTGATCACCGCCATCTTGAACAGGCGTTCTTCAGATCCGATGCTCAATCGACCAATATAAACACCGGAAGCCACTTGGTTGCCGTGATCATTTAAGCCGTCCCACTCCAGATAGTTGTGCGCACCAGACGTTAAACCGCTTGAATTAATCGTCCGCACCAATTCTCCGGCAATGTTGTAAATCTTGATTTCGGCCGATCCAGAGAGATTTGTGGGAATGCTGATTTTAAGCATCGTTCCGTGAATACTTTGGGACGCGCTGCTGGACCCGGGATGTTGAAGGGTCACTGTTTTGGTATTCAAATCAAAGGGATTTGGGAAATTGAATACTTCCAATTCACCAGAGAAACCGTCCCCTTGAATGATGGGGGCGCTGGCGCTTAAGACAGTGAAGATCGAGGCGTGTCGAATATCGGCGCAAATGCGGCGAGCAGAGGTGTCCACCACGCGGTTGGTGTTTTCAATCGTGTAGACCGACTGGGCTTCATTGAAGTAGTAAATGTTGATGTCGGCGGGGTTGGCTCCCAAATCGTAGGTTAAACAGATGGTGCCAGGTCTATTCAAGAAATGACTGACCCCCGCCGGCAAAAAGATGTCGTAGAACGAACTGAACGGCTCCACCGTGGGGGACGACTCCAAGGCCTTGATCGCTTTGTACATGCGGGAGGGATAGGCGGAGGCCCCAAGAGCGTTCGCCAGTGAAATGGCCTTTTGCCCAGCGCTCAACGTGCTGGCGCCAACGCTGGCCTCAATATCGCCTATGGTATCGGCTGCTTGGAAAGAAATTTCCGAATTAATTCCCGTTCCATTGAGGGTCCTCAAGGTATCCGCTTGAAGAATGAGGCTGCTGCCGGTTTGCAAATCAAATTGAGCTCCCGTTTCTTTTTGCACAATTTGTTTCTGAAGGCCAAGCAAACCTCGGTGGAAACTGGCCTGTGTTGTTACGGTGAATTTCTCCCCGGTTTCCCGGTCAATTTGATTGGTGGTGAACTGTCCCGTAACCTCCAATTTCTTCGCGTTGGCGTCATTCCAGGTATAGGTATAGGAGGCTGTTTTTCTTTGCGCATCGACATCATCAAATTCCAAATTGCTTTGGCCATTGGAGGGAGTGGTGACGGTGACAAACTCATTGAACTCTTCTGTGTCGGCTGTTCCATTGTTGTCGAGGTCGTCTTGGGTGCTGTCAAACTCATGGGTGGAGGAGAAAAGAATATTCACTCCATCAGGTTTTTTCTCAATCAAACGGGCGGTGAGTTCAGGAACCGTGATGGCGATTTCCAAATCAGCTGTCGTGTTTTTATCCAGCGTGATTGTTTTTAAAGCGGTCACACGTCCGGTTTCATCGACTTGATACAAATCATAGGTTCCAGCGGATAACCCGGTTAAGACATATCCAAAAACCCGTCCGGTGTCTTCATCAGAAATTAAATCAGCGTAGAAATTTTCATTGGCGGCGCTTCTCGCCAAAATTTTCGACACATACTTCACATCCGCTGGATCGCCATAGACATCGAACACGTCTCCTTTCAATGTCAAACCTCCACCAAGAACAAGGGTCCCGAGATCCAAGTCAACATCGCTGTCCAAGGTGAATTCTTTTTCTAGGTTTTTGTGATCCTCCGCCCTAACCACCAAGCGGTAAACACCCGGTGGCAGAGGCAACGTGAACCCCCCATCAGCATTGGTGAAAGATTCCAGCCACCGTGAGATTTGTCCTTTTCGGTATATTTCAACGGTCGCACCGGACAAATTCTTGCCTTTGATATTGGTCTTCAAACTTTTCCCTGAAGCCGGGGAAACAACCATATTTAAACTACTGGTGATGCCTTGAAGCGTCACTGTCACAGAATTAAGAAGATTGGTGTCCTGCATCTTAAGTTCGGTGAAGGCATAATCTTTTTGTGTTTCAACTTCACCCGGCAAATTGACGCCAATGTCGTAGAACCGAACGCGTGTATCGATCGGGAATTTTGCCGTCCCATTACTGTCGGACATAATTTTCATTGGAGCCAAATGCCGTTCCAAGGATTGATGAATTTGGATGAGAACGTTGGGGAGGGCCACTCCTTCATCATCGGTGACGGCAATGGTAAACAGGTTGGCAGGATCCAACACAAACACGCCCAGATCAAGATCGTTGGTGGATTGCACTGTCTTGGTCAGAGGCATAAAACTCTTGGTGGCTTCAGCGGCGTCGAGGTCCAATGGCGGTTTCACGAACAAGGTATAGGCCACATTGGGTAAAACGTCACTAACAGTGAAAGTCCCATCCTGAGAAGGTCCCGTGGCCAGCAAGGTCACCCCATTGGATTTCAAAATAATTTCTGTGGCTGTCGGCAAACTATCCAAGTCTGTGATCAAGACATTGTTGAAAGAGAGCTTAAATCGGACGTTGATACTTTTCTTAAGTGATATTTGTGCGCTTTTTGTCTCTGAGGGATTTATTAAAGAGAAATAGGCTGGCACCGCTGAATATTCGCCCTCTGCATCTTGAATCTCCACTTTGTATCGGCCTTTGCTGAGATTGGCGAATGACAGGGAAAGAGACGTTTCATTTAACGTACCGATTTTTTCTGAAACAAGCCGTCCCCCAAGATCCATGTTAAAAAGACGCGCCGTCAATTCATGTCCGGTATCACTGGCCGAAGCAATTAAGGTCACTTCAATGTTCGATCCTGATTTATAAACAAAATTCAAGGTCTTAGAAGCCGTGAGTGTTTGAAGATCTCCGTCGGTTCCATCCACAGCGGAGGCGACATCATCAATCCCATCGTTATCAAAATCATTGTTCAATTTAAAAAGATAGGGAACCCCGGCTCTCAGTTTTGAAAATGTGAATGTCCCATTGGCCGGGTTGACCTCCGCCCATCCGATGGTTCCGGGCACCAAAGTTTTCTCTGCAGTCGTCGGGAAATTTTTAATGGTTCCATTATCAAGCAAATAAGCCTCCACGCGAAGAGCGGATATTTGCTGGGTTCCAGAATGCGTATAAATGGTGGTGTCGGTGCTGTTGGTATCGATACTGGAGAGCGTGGAGTAATCTCCTGGGGCTTCCGTTCGAACCACGCCTGTAACAGCGTAATAGGTCCCAGAATCAAACGTGACATTTTGAGTTGTGACAACTCCGTCTGTGACTGGAACCGTCAATCTCAGTGAAGCGCTCAGTTGAGTGTCGTAAACGAACAATTCATAAAGACCGGTTTCCAAACGAGAAAATTCATAGAAATTCCCTGTCAAAGTCGGTGTAGAGGAGACGACTTTCCCATTGAGGTAAAGAATCATCTTCACATTGCTGATGGAACTCCCACTGGCAGGAGTGACGGTCCCTTCAATTTCTCCCGACGCCTGATTCAAAATAAAAGTAACGGACCCCACTCCATTGGCCACTGTTACAGAACGCGCTCCCTCTGGAACCAATTTAAATCCGTTGATTTTTCTGACAGACAAGGAATGCGTTCCATTGGGGACGCCTTGAAGAGTGAAACTCTGAATGGTTTGAGTGAGGTGGGTGGCCACCGAATATGTTTTCTCTCCACGCGCCCCATCAGACCCGACATAATCAATGGTGATCGGGAATAAGTTGTTTGAAATCCCGTCGTTGCTATCAAGAAGGGTTGTGTTTCCACTCACATTAAAAGTCAGAGAGAGCTGTCCGCCTTGTGTCAACAATAGATCCAAAGACGCGTCTGAGGCCCCAACTGTGACCAAAGATTTGGCTGATTGAAACCCAGGCGCATGCGCCATGACGGCATAAGAACCTGTGGGGACGCCCGGCAAGGCATAGGCCGCTTGATTGTCTCCCGGGGGCAAGTAAACACTTGCGAAGAGGGTGGGGTATCCCAAATCAAATTGATAATCCCCGTTGGTGTCTTTTCCCCCCACCACTTGAACGTACACCCCAGAGCTGTTCACAACACCATTTTCCAATCGAATGGTCCCGGCGATCCTCTTTTCACTGGTAAGAACCGCCGTCCAAGTTTGTGTTTGGCCCTGTGTTAAATTAACGCTGATGGGATCCACGGTGTAACCCTGCAAGCGCGCCGTCAGAGTGAACGAAACTCCTGGAGCGAGTTGAAATTCGGGGTCGATCCCAACGGCGCCATTGTCAGCATCCAACCGGCCCAATCCAAAGCGAACGGGCAGACTAAAATATTGTGAATCGGATCTCGCTTCAATCATTCCCCACACTTCTGGCAAAACGGAGGCTTGAGGGCGGGCGAAATCGATCACAACTTTAGAGTAGGGAACCAACGACACATTGTGCGTTTGCTCTCCCGCGGTCAGGGTGACACTTGTTTCAGTGGGCCGGTATCCCTCTTTTTCCACCCGAAGGGTGTAGGTCCCTTGGGGCAAACCTGAGATGGAATAATATCCGGTAGCGTCAGCCGGCACAGATCGGAAAGTAGTCGCCCCAAAAAAATTCAGATTGGCATAGGGCACCGGTTGATTGTTGATCGCGTTAACCACCCGCCCAGAGAGCCCATTGCCTTGAAGAACGAAAGTTAAATCCGTGTTGGTCAATCCAGCGGCCTTAATTTCAACAGTGTAGGAACCCGCCACAGCCGGTTGATAGGTTTCATTTAATAGATTCCAGGAGAGACGCAACACTCGACCATAGCCCCACAATGTTTTGACAAGCGTTCCATTGCGTTTAATCAACACTTGAGAGGACGTGTTATCAACAGGGACGGTGAAGTTGATAAAAATGTTCTTTCCAGGAGTAATTTGTGTGGTTAAGGTGGTGAGGGTCCCTTGTGTGCCTTCATCAATGGAAACATTTGACAAAGACACGCTGACGCTTGAGGAACGGATATCCAATTGGGTTTCTTGCGTATAGTTCGAATTTAAAAAATCCGGATAACGGAGGCGAAGTTTGGTGTCGGTTTGTCCGAAAGTGTTTTGCCGATAGTATAGAGTACTTTGCCCTGAACCACTCGTCATGGTGAACGTGTTACTCTGGCTAGGGGAGGTGAAGTTGGAATCGAGGGCGATTTCGGCATTGGCGTTGCTGACATAGACATAATTGGTGTTGTCCCAACGAACGGCGGAGGCGTCTATTTGAATATTGGAAGTCAGATTGGTTCTTGATCCGCAATTGTTCAAAGCATAAACGGTCATGGGTGTGATATATCCAACCTGAACCAATTTCTCGTAGGAATCGAAACCAAAACGTGTCGCGGGTCCAGCGGTGACGCTGAGGGTCGGTTGAGTCGAAATGGGAGTGAGTTGCCCATTGCTGCCGGAACGCGTCAACACCTGAACGACCAAGTTGGCGTTGACGCCACAATAGGCGTACCCCAAATAAGTGATGGTAATTTTATCACCGGAGCTCAAGGATCCACTGGTCAGACCAATGTTGGTGGAATTACCACTCGTGGTGACAGACAAGGCCACTGTATTTTTAGAACTTGTAGCCGTCACATAACCGAACATGCCACTTGTATGGGTTTGAGGAAATGAAAATTGGGAAGGGAAATTGATGGCCACTTGAGCGCCTTGAGAAAGACCTCCACTGCCAACCGTAAAGGTGAAGGTCAATGTTTGTTGCACATTTTCTTGCACCGTTGAAGGGGACAGCGACATGGAACCTTCTCCATCATGAGCGGTGGTGGTGTTAGCGGCCAAAGCGATGGCCGAAGCTGAATTGGATAGGGTGGAGCGGTTCCCTGCTTCGTCAATGGCCCGCATCGCAAAGAAGTAAACCACGCCTTGTACCAGGTTGTTGATGGTTTTGGACCGAACAGTTCCTGAAGCCGAGGGTGTGGTGACACTCGCATAGAAAGGTGGACCTTCAATTGAAACAGCCGTTGTCCAGTCCGCGTCACTCGAGATGGGCGCTTGACTGGTTTTTATGGTGAGAGTTTGCGCGGTTCCCGTCGAACCATCATCTCCTGTGTCCGTCCAAGAAAGGGTGATGCTCCCAGGAGTCGTGCCGGGAGTTGCCGCTAAATTCGCTATTGAGGCAGGGGGAGTCACATCTCCCCCTCCACTCCCCGTGTTCGAGATTTGAATGTCCACCGTTTGTGGCATTGAGAGGAGGCCATTGCTGTCTTGCGCCAGGGCCGATATTCGATACTGCCCGGAGCGCCAGTAAATCGGGAAAAGAGCACTCCATTGGCCCGAAACTGTGATCGAGGCGGTATTGACATATTCGATTCCCTGCCAGAAAAGAGAAGTGGAATTCCAATATTCGTTGGTATTTTTGTCCTGAATTTTAATTCCAACTTGGGTGACGGTGGCCGCGGTCGCACTCGCGGTTCCGCTCAACTGGACGGTGGTGAGAGAATATGTCTGAAGATGGGTGGGAGATAAAATGGCCACGGTTGGTGGAGTCAAAGCCCCTCCGGCGCCTGATACGGTGATACTCGCCACCACAACGGTTTGATGGCCAACGCCATCGACGGCCTTGGCATAGACGTTATAGCTGCGCCCAGCCGTCCACATCCCCACAAAATTACTCCAAGTCCAGCTTTGTGTCCCCACAGCCAAAAGCCAAAACTCTCCTGTTGAAGTCCAGGAATATCCGTTCCAATTTTGATTCAAAGTCGAATCCACAATTTTTACTTCAACACGGTCGACGCGAAGATCATCTTGCGCGGTTCCAACAATTTTCGTCAAAAGGTCTTGGGACGAATAACTTTGCGCGTTGACCAATTGCGTGAAAGCCAAAGTTGGAGCCGTTAAATCCGCTTGGGCGGCCCCTGTAACAGTGAACAACACCGCATCGGTTTGGGTGTTATTGGCGGGATCTTTACTGCGAACCCGCAGGCGGTATTGTCCATTGGCATAAGCTGAGAACGGAACCGAATAAGACCAATTCTTAGAATTCCCATTGGCCGTCAGTGTGGGCGCGATCCATGTTTCAACAGAAGCACTGAAAGCATTACTCGTCCAGAAAAGATTGTCACTGAGACGTTCCAGGCTGATCACAACGTCTTGGATTCCAAACGAGTCTTGCGCCTGGCCATTTAAATAGGTGAACGTATAAGGGCTTCCCGTCGAATTGGCCACCGGGTTGTAAATTAAATTCACGGGATTTTGTGTGTCGGCGGACCCCGTCCCAACCAGTCCACTCACAGTGAAATGAATGATGAGACTGGTGCTGTTGTTGCTGGTGTCGCGCGTCCTCACGCGAAGGGTGAAGTAACCGTTTTTCCAAGCCCCCACCGGCAGGTTATAGGACCATTGAGAAGACGTTCCATAGGCCACATGGAATATTTCACTGGTGCTCTCCCAAGCCCATCCGTTCCAATATTTCCCCTGATCATCAACGAGAGACAGATCGGTCGAATAGATCGCAACGTTGTCCGAAGCGGTTCCATACAGATTGGTCAGGTCGTAGGCATTGGTATAGGTGGCATTGTCCACTGGAAAGGCGAGGTGGACCGTGGGACTTACACCATCCGCGCTGGAAGAAGCGCCCGATACCGTGAAAGTAATTTCGTGGGGATTCGACAGATTATTTGCCAGGTCCGAGGCAATGGCGGTCAACGTGTAATTACCATTGGCAAAGGCTATGGTTGGCACATACCGTGACCAATAACTCAAACCATCCGCTTGTAATTCCACGGGGGCGGCTGAGAGAAAGGAACTGCCATCAAAATACAAATTGGTTGAGTTGTTTTTTAATTTGATGCGGACCCATTGCAACGCATTGGAATCATTGGCTTGGCCGTTGATCGCGATTGATTGCGGATTGAAAATGCCTCCATTGGTGGGGCTGTTAATCTGGACCGTGGGCGGGGTGCTGTCTCCATTAAGACCGCTGTTCACCGTGAAAGTAGACGCAATCACGGTGGTATTTAAATTCTGATCTTTGGCGGTGACCGTTAAGATGTAAACCCCATTTTGCCAAGAAGCACCTGTGAATCCAGAAATATTCCAAGCGGTGAGACTTATCGGGATCAAATAGTAAGGAGAACTGGAATTAAAGGTGGCGCCATTCCAATATTTTCCGGTGGTCTGATATAACAAGGTGGCAGAAACCGTCATTAAATTGGGGTCAGAGGCTGTCCCATAAATCGAATAGAGGGCTGAAGGCGCGTGCGTGCTGCCATTGACAGGATGAGAAATGGATCCGGTGGGAGGAACCAAATCTCCAGGCCCTCCCCCTCCTGTTGTTTCGGGCTGAACCGTGATCGTCACGGTTTGTTGGGCTGTGTTGTTCGACAGATCCTTGGCTTCAGCCACCAATGAATAAGTAACCGCCACCGTCGATCCATTCCAAGCCGATATGGGAATCGTGTTATACCAAGCAGTTAAACCGCTTGAATAATTCCAAGAGGTACCACTCGTCCAAATAACGGAGGACCCATTCCAAGTATAGCCATCAGAATTGCGTGTAATTTTTAGTTTGATACTTTGGAGTCCAATATTGTCTTGGGCCGTTCCGTTGATATTGGTCATTTGGTTGGGGTTATAAACGGAATTGTTTACAGGATAAATAAATCCCAAAGTCGGCGGAGTGGATTCTGAATCGGCCATCACATAGAAACGCGATTGGACCTGCCCCATATTTCCATCAGCGTCAATGACGGAAAGCTCTAAATTGTAATAAGCATTGGCAAACCACGGGATGTTGGTGGCCGGCAGGGACCAAGCATGGGTGCCGTCCACCATATTGATCACTTGGGAAGGACTCCAGAAGGAACCATTTCGACTCCAATAGTAACCATCCGACTCACGGCGTAAAATAAGGCCCATGTCCGCAATTTGCCAATTGTCCTGCGCCGTCCCCGAGAGGCTGGTGAGCGAACTGATGGTGGGGCTGCTGCCATGGGCAGCGAAAAGAATGGAGGCCGTGGGGGACGTCAAGTCACAGGCCAAACCAAAGCCGGGAATGGCGGCTTGAAACCAAACAGCATCCTGCGGTTCACCACTGGAGGAAATACCAAGAGTCCCGTCATTCTGGGTGGAAGACTTGTCATTGGCAATTTGTCCCCCTCCTTCATTGAAATCCCAATATCCTTCCAAACCCGTTTCATTTCCGACCAAGGTTTGACGACGACCGCAACGTATATCGGTGCTTGAACGAGCGGCGCTCCAAATTCGAACTTCATCAAGTGTTCCACTGAAATCTTCACCCGAATTTTCTGAATTTCCAAATTTCAACATGTCAGGGTTTGTGTAGGGAGTATTGGTAAAAGCGCTGGCCTCCAGAGTTCCGTCCAGATACAAGGTTGTCACTCCGACAGAACTTTTGACCACGGCGAAGTGATGCCAATCCATATTTAATATGGACCGTGTGGTGGTCAACCCTCCCAAAATCACATGGGGCTCAAACCGAATTTTCCCCGTTCCGCCTTGCAAATAGATGGACCAACCTGTCGATTTTCCATATGAATCTTTTGAAATCAGATATTCATTGGCTGTGGGAGTGCTGATACTCGCGCGACGGAACCAAAATTCAACGGTAGTTTCCCCTTGTAAATTATAGGCGGCTCGATGCGGCACCTGCACTCTCTGATTCTGGGTGTTCCCTCCCAAATTAAATTGAAGCGCGCTGTTTCCAGAAGCGCAGAGAGTCTGGGTACTGATTCGGTTGAGTACAAAACTTGCATCGGATTCTGTTGAGACTTTAATCTGAAAATAATGTGTGGTACAGACCTGAAGGCTGGCATAGGTCCGACTGCTGAAATTAATGGTTTGAGAGGAAACAACAGTGCCATACCCGGGATCCGTGGCCAAAACCGCCGTATAAAATAACCCAGGCACCTGTTTCCAAGAGACATTGATGAGATCTGGAGCCACAAAGGTTACCGATGGGGAAAGGTCAGTTTGATTTTTCAATGAAACAGTTTTGGTTGATATGGTGTTGGATCCAAAGCTATTGATGGTTTCTGTATCCACCCTCACTCGGAAGTAGTGGCTGGTATTATCTGACAAACTATTGATCATTAAAGAGTTGACGGATGTGGTGCCCCCAAATATTAAAGGTGAAAACCAAGGATAGGCGGACAATTCAGCGTAATAAACCGTGCCCAAATTATTCCAATTTACCGTCAACGAAGATGCCCAAACGGCAGAGAAAAATGGGTTAATGGCGGTCACCAACACCGCCGGCGCCGTGATGGTCGATATCGTGTTCCCCACATAGGCGGTGGGGGTTTCAGTCGCCAACTTCACATGGAAATAATAGGTCGTGTTCGCATTTAGATTCTTGAAGTCGAAATAGGTTTGCGTCGTGTTCGTCGTTGACTGCAGCAGGCTCGAGAAGTTTGCCGCCGTTGAGACCTGCGCGTCATAACTCGCGCCCCCGACATACCCCCAATTGATCACCA